>JAQVEX010000026.1 GCA_028697555.1 Lentimicrobiaceae bacterium
ATGAGTGATGAGTGATGAGTGATGAGTGATGAGTGATGAGTGATGAGTGATGAGTGATGAGTGATGAGTGATGAGTGATGAGTGATGGGTGATGAGTGATGAGTGATGAGTGATGAGTGATGAGTGTATGCCACTAATTACCGACCACCCACCACCGACCACCCACCACCTATTGTTAATGATTATTAATAAAATTCACGAAATGTTAAATTTTTTTTAGAATATTTGTACATTTGACGAAAATTGCAATTACATATTACAGACGTTTTATAAAAAGTAAAAACCATGAAAAAATCAATCAAAGAATTAAGTCCAAAAGAAGTTTGGATACATTTTGACAGTTTAACAAAAATTCCACGTCCGTCAAAGCACGAAGATAAAATTCAAAAATTTATGCTAGATTTCGGCAAAGGTCTTGGTCTTGAAACTATAAGAGACAAGGTTGGAAATATTATAATCAGAAAGCCTGCCACCAAAGGCATGGAAAAGAAAAAAGGTGTTATCTTGCAGGCTCACTTAGATATGGTTCCTCAAAAAAACAGCGATAAGAAACATAATTTTGAAACCGATCCCATTGAGACTATTATCGACGGCGAATGGGTTACTGCCAACGGCACAACACTTGGAGCCGACAATGGTATGGGTGTTGCTGCAGCAATGGCTGTTTTAGCATCAAAAGATATTGAGCATGGACCTATTGAAGCCCTATTTACTTGCGACGAAGAAACTGGAATGACAGGAGCATTTGGGCTTAAACCCGGATTGCTTAAAGGCGATATCTTAATGAACTTAGACTCGGAAGATGAAGGAGAATTGTACGTTGGTTGTGCAGGCGGAACAGACGCTACATCGACAATGAAGTACAAAGAGAAAAAGTTAGATACCGATAAATACACATCATTTCTACTCACTCTCAAAGGACTTAAAGGTGGACACTCAGGAATGGAAATAATTTTACAACGCGGCAATAGCAACAAACTATTGAACAGATTTTTGTTGGATAATATTGATAAATTCGATATTAAAGTAATTTCCATTGATGGCGGTGGTTTAAGAAATGCTATTCCACGCGAGTCGTTTATTAAAGTTGCTGTCGATAAAGACAAAGCCACTAAATTTAAAAAAGCTGTTTCCGAATACGAAAAAATGTTCAAAAGCGAACTAGCCGCTGTTGAACCCGATTTGGAATTTAGTTGCAAAAAAATTGATAATGCAGATAAATATATAGACGAAAAGGTTATAGATAAACTAGTAAAAGCCGTAAGTGCTTGTCCTAACGGAGTTATCAGAATGAGTGACGACATGGAGGGACTTGTAGAAACATCATCGAACTTGGCAAGCATAAAATCAGGCGACGGAAAAATTGTAGTACAATGTTTACTTCGCTCGTCGGTTGATACTGCAAAAGTAGAACTGGGAAACCGCATAAAAAGCGTATTCGAACTTGCCGGAGCCGATGTTGTTCTTGATGGCTCTTATCCCGGCTGGAAACCTAATATGGATTCGCCTATACTTTCTACAATGCAAAATACTTACAAGAAACTTTACGGCAAAACACCTGAAATTAAGGCTATCCACGCCGGTCTTGAGTGCGGATTGCTTGGTGGAGTTTATCCAAATTGGGACATGATTTCATTCGGACCAACTATCAGATTCCCTCACTCTCCCGATGAAAAAGTAAATATACCTTCGGTTGAGAAATTCTGGAAATTTTTATTGGCAACCTTAAAAAACATTCCAAATAAATAAATTTTAACATAAAAAACACAGCACCACTCAATTAACACTTGGGTGGTGTTTCACTTAATAAAACAGAAAAATAAACAATATGATTACAAAACAATTATTAGATCCTAAAAGCATTGTTATTGTCGGTGGTTCAAATGATGTTACCAAACCGGGCGGCAAAGTTGTAAAAAATTTAATTGACTATAATTATAGTGGCAAACTGTATGTAGTAAATCCCAAAAATGATGAGATACAAGGTATTAAAACACATAAGCAAGTTGAAGATTTGCCACAATGCGATTTGGCAGTTCTTGCTATTGCTGCTAAATTTTGCCCTCATGCCGTTGAAGTTTTGGCATCTCAAAAAGGAACAAAAGCTTTTATAATACTTTCTGCCGGATTTCAGGAAGAAAGTGAAGAAGGTGCAAGACTTGAAAGACAAATAGTTGATATAGTCAATGCACACAAAGCTTGCCTCATTGGACCAAATTGTATAGGCATGATGAACGCAAATCACACTTCTGTTTTCATGTCGCCAATTCCCAAATTTGAGCCGCAAGGAGCTGATTTTATTACAGGTAGCGGTGCTACGGCTGTGTTTATTTTAGAAAATGCAGTCGAAAAAGGATTAAAATTTAATAGTGTTTATTCTGTTGGAAATAGTGCCCAAATTGGCGTCGAAGAAGTTTTAGAGTACTTAGACGAAACTTTCGACCCCAACACAAGTTCAAAAGTAAAACTGTTGTACTTGGAAAATATTAGCAATCCGCAAAAAATGCTGAAGCATGCTTCGTCATTGATTCGCAAAGGTTGTAAAATTGCAGCTATAAAAGCCGGAACATCTGATGCAGGAAGTCGTGCAGCTTCGTCACATACTGGCGCTTTAGCAAGTCCCGATGTTGCTGTTGATGCACTATTTAAAAAAGCAGGAATAGTTCGTTGCTACGGAAGAGACGAACTTTCTACAGTCGCAGGTATATTTATGCACAAACCTCTTGAAGGCAATAGAATCGCTATCGTAACTCACGCCGGTGGGCCTGCAGTTATGCTTACAGATGCTTTGTCGAATAGTGGTATGGAAGTGCCTGCTCTTGAAAGCCCAGAATTGTTGGAAAAACTATTTGCAGGTTCCTCGGTTGCCAACCCAATCGACTTTTTGGCTACAGGTACAGCCGAACAATTAGGTTATATTTTGGATGCTTGCGAAAACAATTTCGACAACATCGACGGAATTGCAGTTATTTTCGGTAGCCCCGGATTGACTCGAGTTTTTGATGTGTACGAACTTCTTAACGAAAAAATGAAAACGTGCAAAAAACCTATCTATCCTATATTACCTTCAATTGTTAACGTTAAAGAAGAAATAGAATATTTTATCAGTCTTGGCAGAATCAACTTCCCCGAAGAAGTTGTTTTCGGAAAAGCATTAGGAAAAGTTTACCATGCTCCTAAACCTGTTGACCCGAACGTAGTCTTGCCCAAAATTGACACTGTTGCGATAAGAAAAATTATAGACGAGTCGCCGGATGGATACTTGCATCCAAATAAGGTTCAAGGACTATTCGACGCTGCCGGTATTCCACGTGTTGGCGAAGCTGTTGTTAATTCTGCAGCCGACGCAGTTAAGGCAGCCAACCAACTTGGATATCCTGTTGTAATGAAAGTTGTTGGACCGGTTCACAAATCCGATGTAGGCGGTGTGGTTCTCAACGTTGACAACGATAAAGCTGTTGAAGACGAATTTAACCGAATGATTAAGATTAAAGACACTACAGCAATCATGCTACAACCGATGATTTCCGGACACGGCATTTACGTTGGTGCTAAAAAAGAAGATAAATTTGGTCACATGGTACTTTGCGGTCTGGGTGGAATTTACATTGAAGTCCTTAAAGACGTGGTATCATCTCTTGCTCCTATCGATACGGAAGAAGCAATGGATATGATAAAAAGCTTAAAAACCTACGACCTTATCAAAGGTGTTAGAGGTCAGGAAGGAGTTAATCAGGAAATATTTGCCGAAGTTATTTCAAGAGTTTCTGCACTATGTCTAGCCGCTCCCGAGATAGCCGAAATGGATATAAATCCGCTTCTAGGTAATGCTAAAAAGGTTACTGCCGTCGATGCGCGTATCAGAATTGAAAAATAACATGTATTAATATGAAGAAAAAAGACCTCATTTTTATCGTAATTGTTCTTCTTATTTTCTTGCCCTTTTTCATAATCCCATCTGTGTACAACTTCTACGTAAGTTTTAACGAACAGCACGGAATGATAATGGCATTTATCAAATTTTCGATACTTGCCACAATGGGAGAAGTTATAGCTTTGCGTATCCGAACAGGAAACTACAACGAAAAAGGTTTTGGCATAGTGCCACGAATGATAGTGTGGGGAGTCTTGGGACTAACCATTAACGCAGCATTTAAAATATTTGCGACAGGTGTGCCACAATTCCTTGCTTATATGGGACTTGAAAACGCTCCCGCTTCAATGGGAATGAAGTTTTCGGGACTCAAATTTGTTACGGCATTGTCGATATCTACCGCAATGAACATCACTTTTGGAGTTGTAATGATGACTTTCCATAAAATCACCGATATGCATATCTATAATAACGGCGGAACAGTAAAAGGTTTATTCAAACCCATACAATTTAAAAGCATTATCAAGAGTTTAAATTGGGATGTTATGTACGGGTTTATCTATAAAAAAACAATTCCTCTGTTTTGGATACCTGCTCATACCATTGTCTTTCTTTTACCCGAGAGTTTGCGAATTTTGGTCGCAGCACTACTTGGTGTAGCATTAGGACTGATATTAGCCTTGGCTAAAAGTAAATAAAACTAATTAACAACAAGATTTTTAATTATGGGAATAACACAATGGATTACTAATCTGGCAGTAGCTATTATAGCCGCAACTTCCTATCCCGGTGTTTTTATTTTAATGGTAATGGAAAGTATGTTTTTTCCGGTGCCAAGCGAGGCTGTTATGCCTTTTGCAGGATTTTTGATAGCCGATGGCGAAATGACTTTTTTTGGAGTTGTTTTAGCTAGCACATTAGGAAGTATTGTCGGTTCGTTGCTATCATACTATATAGGCTATTATGGAGGAAAGCCTTTTTTAAAACGCTTTGGAAAATATTTCCTTATCGATGAACATCATGTTGAGATTTCTGAGAAATTTTTCGCCAAAAGAGGTGACATTACAATATTAATCGCTCGTTTCATACCTGTTGTTCGTCACGTAATTTCAATTCCGGCAGGCTTTGCCAAAATGAATGTTCCGAAATTTGTTTTGTTTACAACCATTGGAGCCGGTATTTGGAATTCATTCCTAATGTACTTGGGATTCAAATTAAAGAACAATTGGGAGGAAGTTATGGAGTACAGCCATACTATCGATATTGTTGTTATTGTAGTACTGGCTATCTTGCTTATATACTACGGATATAAGATTGTTAAAAACTTTGTAAAGATGAAAAAGAAATAATATGCGTCAATATGCTCTAATAGGCAGCAAACTAAATCACTCTTTTTCACCTTCTGTTTTTGCCGAAATTTTTAAAACAGAAAACGTATCGGATGCCGAATACTTTCTGTTAGAAGTTTCTGATATCAACGATTTGCTTTATAAAATCGAAACCACACCCGAACTGTTGGGTTTTAATGTTACAATTCCTTATAAGACGTCGATTTTGCCTTATTTGTCGGATATAGATGATGAGGCAAAAGCAATAGGAGCCGTTAATTGCGTGAAAATATCTCGCAACGGTAAAGTCAAACTTACCGGCTACAATACCGACCACTTAGGGTTTCAGGATTCTATTATTGAAATATTAGAAAATAGATCTTTAAGTAATGCCTTGATTATAGGAACTGGCGGTGCATCAAAGGCTGTGAAATACGTTTTTGATAAGTGGAATATCAATTCCGTATTTGTTTCAAGAGAAGCAAAAGGCAGTAATATTGTCAATTACGATATGATTGACGAAAGCTTAGTAAATAAAACCGAGATTATCGTAAATGCAACTCCCGTTGGTATGTATCCGCAAGATAATCAACTCGTAAATTTTCCTTATAATCTTGTTTCGCGACACCACATTTTCGTCGATTTGATATACAACCCGGCTGAAACCCTTTTCCTGAAAGAAACCAAAAGCAAAGGATGCACCTGCATAAACGGAATGAAAATGCTTATTAAGCAAGCAGAATACTCGTGGCAAATATGGAAAGTGGAGTAGTTTTGAGTTACGTGTTGCGTGTTGCGTGTTACGTGTTACGTCCAGAAATTTCGGGACATGCCCCGCACCCCGCACCACCATTCACCCATCACATTTTTCCAATATAATTAAACGGGGTAATAGCCTTTATTTCCTCTTTAACTTCGTCGCTTATTTTAAGTTTATCAACAAAATCCCACAACACTTCTTTTGAAATATGTTTACCTGTTCTGGTAAGAGCTTTCAATGTTTCATATGGTTCGGGATAACCTTCTCTTCTCAGAATTGTTTGTATTGGTTCGGCAAGAACAGCCCAATTGTGGTCTAGTTCGTCCAATATTTTATCCTTATTAATTATTACCTTATTCAAGCCGGTAATAATCGATTTGTAGGCAATAAGAGCGTGAGCTATAGCAACACCAATGTTTCTGGTAATAGTCGAGTCGGTTAAATCTCTTTGCATTCTCGAAATAGGCAATTTATTCGACATAAAAGTCAGTAAAGCATTAGATATTCCCAAGTTACCTTCGGCATTTTCAAAATCTATAGGATTAACCTTGTGAGGCATGGTGGAGGAACCTGTTTCGGAAGCATTAATTTTTTGTTTGAAATACTCTCTCGAAATATACTGCCACATATCTTGCGATAAATCTATGAGTATAGTATTAATACGTTTTATTCCGTCGAAGTAAGCACTCATACAGTCGTAATGCTCAATTTGTGTGGTATATTTCTGACGCGCTAAATACAGTTTATCTTTAATAAAATTATCGGCAAATGTATTCCAGTCAACATCGGGATACGAAGCGTAGTGAGCGTTAAAATTACCGACAGCACCGCCAAATTTTGCAGTTTTAGGAATAGATGTAAGTTGTTTTAGCTGAACGCTAAGCCTTTCTGCAAAAACCATTATCTCTTTACCCATAGTTGTTGGCGAAGCCGGTTGTCCGTGCGTATGCGAAAGCATAGGAACGTCTTTCCATTTCTTAGCCAAATTTACCAACTTAGTCTGAATGTTTTCTATCGTCGGAATAACATTGTCGTACAAGCAGGTGTACAGCGACAAAGGAACGGCAGTATTGTTAATATCTTGCGAGGTCAACCCGAAGTGTATAAATTCGCTATATTTTTTCAAACCGATTTTTGCAAACTGTTTTTTTAAGTAATATTCAACAGCTTTAACATCGTGATTGGTTTTAGCCTCTATCTTTTTAACTTCGGCAGCATCGGCGAAGGTAAAGTTTTCGCTTATTTTTCTGATATTAGCAATATCGTCGGGCGTAATGCCTTTAAGTTGAGGTAAGGGAATTTCAGCCAATGCTATAAAGTATTCAACTTCAACATAAATTCTGAAATTTATTAAAGCACCTTCGCTAAAAAATAATGACAAGGATTCTACCCTTTTTCTGTAACGCCCATCAATAGGCGAAATAGCTTTTAATGTACTTAAGTCCATGGTATTTTTTTTCCAAATGTATAAAACATTTATAATAAAAAAAGAAATTGCAATTTTTTTTAAATAAATATTACAATTGTTTCCGGATTGATGAATAATAAAGCTGTGTAATCGATTGAATGTATGCAGTTTGCTAGGTTCACGTTATGGAAAAGATATAAACAAAGACAAATTTTTTAACAAATAAAAAACTTGTTCAGTATAGCATCCCATTACATAATACGTGTCAGCAAAATGGTCTGCATCAGATTATCGAAGAAGTGTCGTTTAGTTTTTTACAGTTGTCGGTATTACATAGGCATTTCTTGATATACCTTTCCGTTTATCTTTTTACCATTCAATTGTTTGTTTCGCTTTATTCCATCACTTCCCCAGGTACCCCACTGTTTAAAAAAGAAAGCTGCATCTTGTTTTTTGCATTGTTCTTTTATTGAAAGAACCCATTCTGCATTCATTGGTCGCGCACTTACTCCACTTTCACCACCTACGATGACCCAATTAATATTATCTAAATTAAGTTTTCCCAAATCTTCTAAAAGAGGTTCACAAGATAAAAAACGTATAGGTGCATCAAGATTTCTAAGCATATCTATTCTTTTTTTTGATTTTTTGTTTTCCACAGTAACGCCCAACCATGCATTATTGGGGGCTACTCGACTGCTGAAATAATCATTCATCCTTTCGGCTCTTTTGGTAAGAATTTGGTATCTATGTTGGGGTGTTTGTTTGATTATACTCATAACTTTATCAATGAACTCAAATGGAACATCATTATGGAATAAGTCACTCATCGAGCACACAAAAATCGTGTGAGGTTTTTTCCATAATAAAGGTTCTTGCAGATTTTCCTCGTGCAAAGTAAGAGAAAAACCGTTTTGATATTTTTTTTGTCCCATAGCTTTTAATCGACGTGCCATAATTTCCGCATAACAGTGTTGACAGCCTGCCGAAAACTTAGTACAGCCAGTTATTGGATTCCAGGTTTTATCTGTCCATTCTATTTTTGTTGTTTTCATTGTTTTGTATTCACAATTTCATAATTAACAATACGATTGTTTTTGTACACTTGATCGTAATTAACTAAGGGGCTCCTTCCATCAAATGTTATAAATCCATCTCTTTTCATTTGCGAAATCACCTCAGACGCATGTTTGTCGATATGTCCTTCTTTTAGTGTAAAATCGTACGCTTTTTTGTTATTATTTATTTTTCCTTTTAAAATCAGGTCTCTTAGTTTAGTTGAAAATTCTTCTATTTTGGTATATATAGGTGTGCCGAAAAGATCTTTATTATACAAGGATTTTACTTCATCATTATTAATATCAAAATTTGCCTCACCATTTAATTCGTTGCTTTTCCAAGCAGTTTTCAAAAACTTATCTACAGCACGAATATGTGTAGCACCAAAAATTATTCCGTAAATATTATTCCCTTTTTTTATTGTGAATGGATATAAAGAGAGTTTCGATTCCTTAGGTAAACTTTTTTTAAGCTGCTCCAGAATACTTTTATGTACATATTTATAAGGATTTTTTTTAGCTTTTTCGATATCAATATAAATGTTTTTTTTAAACTCTTTCGTTTCACCAAATCTCAGAAAATATGATGATGATACATAATATAGAAAGTCCGTCTCTTTTGTGTTAGCTAATTCTAATAAATACTTGTCTGCTAGATACTTGATTCCATTTTGGTCTATGTAAACAAGAGAGGGTCGTACCTTAATAGTTGAAATTTTTTCAGAAAACAAAACATCAAAATCTTTATTGTGATATTCGATATTAATATTAGCTCTGCTAAGTTCAGGGTTGTCTTTAATGTACGTTTTACAGGCTTTTGTAAGTTTTACAAATTTGGTTTTATCGAAATCGTTGAAGCACAAATTGACCTTTGTTTTCTTTTGAAATATATTTCCTATCTGATTTTTAACTTGTTGTAAAATACGTATAGGACTACCTGCGACTCCATTTATATCAAAACCCGGTCCTGAGAAAAAATCAAAAATCCATAACTCTTTATATCCTCCCATTATAAACGTTGGTAGCCATTCTTTTGCATAATCCTCAAATATTACGAGTTTATCTAAAGTAGCTTCATCAAATGGTTTGTCGTGAAGGTCTTTAGCAGCCATTATTATATTATTTTTATATAATTAAACATTTCTACAAATGTAAACTATGTTTAAACATTAAACAAACTATATTCTTCTTTTATTTTCTCCTTCCCCTCAAACGCCTCCTGCAACAAAGCTTTTAGCAAGTGCTCAGTGGCTTGTTGATTAGCTGTAATATATTCTTTAAGTTGTTCGGTTTTAGCTAATTGCTTTTCAACTTCCTCCACAATTCGTTTTTGTTCGGGAAGTGGCGGAAGCGATAAGACAATACTTGACAATGATGAACCTGATAAATTCTTAATCCCCATACCCTTACGATAATTATGAATTTCACCGCTGAAGAAAATTTTCTTCATATAATAATATAGATATTCTGAACTTATTCCTAAATATGGTCTTACTCTATGAATATGATTTTGAAAACAAATTGGTTCTTCAATTTGCCATATCGCAGAACGACCTGCCTCTCCACCTTCACAAACTAGCAAATCACCTTTTATTGCAGTGCATCTATCCAATTCTGAATCTTCAATTTTCATTTGTCTTAGATCATCTAATATGAAATATCCCCAATAAAGATTAGAAGTGGTTATATATGATCGTAACATCCCTTTATTTCGTGTACGATCCAATGTTTTACCAGAGTTATGTTGAGTAATCTCCCCCAACCTACTCCACACCCAATTTTTAGGAATTTCAAACGGAATCTCTTCGGGTTTAATGGGTGGTAAAGGTTTTTGTTTTTTACCCTTATTTGTTTCCTCTTTTTTTGCTTTAATTCGCTTTAGCAGTTCTGTAGCAGGCTCGTCATTAGGGTCTTGTGGCACTAATTTGCCTTGTACAGCTTCTTGCAGAATAGCTTGATTAAGGTTTTCTATTTGTGTTAGTTGCTCAGCAAACAATCTGTCTAATGCATCTCCCTTTTCAACTAATTTTGCCTCTAAATCAACGATATATTGTTGTTTTTCCATGCTTGGAACAATCACTTCCACATCAGCAATTCGGTTCATCGGCAAAGTTACATTTGCCATTCCTTTCATTTGCGATACTAATAATTCTTCACGGTTCCAATGCAAGTAAATCTGTAAGTATTTGGCTAAAACAAAGTTTTCATCATGGGGAATTACAGCACATAAGATAGTTCCTAAAGCAAATTTACCCTCGCAATATTTTACGCGTTTCATACTTGCATGACCATGACCTGTAGAAGATACCAATGGAATAATTACCGCTTTTGCATCAAATTGATATTCGTTGTGGGTTTTATGCTCTTCACCAAGAGTAACCATTTCATATTCACCCGGTATAGCTTTCATTATTCCTGTTGCTCCTTTAGTAATAGAACATATATCGCCTAATCTGTACTTCATTATTCTGCCAATGCTTTTAATTTGTTTAGAATTTCGGTTATTTTCACTTGATTTTTTTCAAGTTTTGAAATAATCTCTTTTCTATCGTATACCACTTCTTCAACTACATTGTTAGGATTTTTAATATCTAAATCGTAATCTCGTTCAATAATGGTATCAATGGGGACTTTCCACGCTACATCGTTTTCAGAACGATTATTCCACCATTTTTTAATTTTATCAAACTCGGAAATTCGTATCGGTTTTGTTTTGCTATAGGCTTTATAACCTTCGGGTAATGTATGTTCGTAGTACCAAATTTCTTTTGTCGGCTTGCCTTTTTCAAAGAAAATCAGGTTGGTGTTTACCGTAGCATAAGGTGCAAAAACAGACTGTGGCAGGCGGACAATGGTGTGCACGTTGCAATCTTCTAATAACTTTTGCCTTATGCGCTGTTTTACACCTTCGCCTGTCAAACTGCCATCGGGTAGTACAATGCCGGCACGTCCGCCTTGTTTTAGCATTTGTATAAAAAGGATTAAAAATAGGTCGGCACTTTCTTTGGTGCGGTAGTTCATCGGGAAATTGGTCTCCATACCATCGCCAACTACGCCGCCAAATGGCGGATTTGCTAAAATAATATCTACACGGTCTTTTTGCTTTATAGAGGTAAGCTCACGGCTTAAAGAATCGTTATTCACAATTTTCGGAATTTCAATGTCGTGAGTAATCAGGTTTATTACGCATAGCATAAAAGGTAACGGTTTTAGCTCTGTGCCCGTAATAGTTTCCTGTAATAATTCGCGGTCGTTTATGTTTTTCACTTGCTTTTTTAGATGTTCTACGGCACATACCAAAAAACCGCCAGTGCCGCAAGCAGGATCGCATATTTTTTCGCCTAATTGTGGGTCTGTCATATCCACAATAAACTGCGTTAAAGCCCTTGGCGTATAAAATTCGCCTGTGTCTTTTTTGGCTGCCAATCCTTGCAAAATTTCCTCATAAATAGCGTTAAAAACGTGGTGCTCCTTGCTAATATTGAAGTCGATTTCGTTAAGTTTATTAATGGCTTGTCGGAGGGTTGTACCACTTTTCATATAGTTATTTGTACCATCAAAAATCTGTCTAATAATGATACCCAACTTGTCATCAACTCCAACTTGTAACTCTTTTAATGATGGGAAAAGTTGATTGTTTACAAAACTTATCAGTTCATCGCCGGTAATGCCTTCATCATCTTCTGCCCAGTTACGCCATTGCAATTCTGATGGAATAGGGGACTTGTAGTTCAAATTGAGTAATTCTTTTTCTTTGTCTTTATCGTCAAAAAGTTTCAAAAAAATCATCCACCCCAATTGTTCAATGCGTTGTGCGTCGCCACTCAAACCAGGGTCTTTTCTAAAAATATCTCGAATAGATTTTATTACTCCGCTTAGATTACTCATTTTTATTTATGATTTTGGATCTGTGATTTCCGAAATTGAATTTAAAATGTTTTCTACCGAATTCTTATCCATTTTTGCAAAAGCAAACCATTTTTTACCCAAATCTTTTAATGAGGCACCCAAATGATATACTTCCGTACCGTCAATAATAATAAATCGGTCGTGGCTTTGGGTAAATTTTTTTATTTCAAAATTGCCATATTGAGCATTGGCTTTCTGCACGTCGAGCTGTAACTCTTTACTTATGCTTTTTGTCAGTAGTAAAACTTTTACATTTTTATTTTTCTTTGTCAAATGCGTTAAAGTGGTTTCGTCTATATAGTTGTCAATTAGTACTATATTTTTTTCAGCGGAACGAATAATTTTTGAAACTAATTCGTAGGCATCAAAAATTTGTCCTTCAAAAAAAACACCCTGAATAGGCAATTCGTTTGATTTTATTTGGAAAGAAATGTCATCTACTTTCTCAGCAAGTTTTTCCACTGTGTTTTCAACACGATTCATTCTTTGGTTAAGTGCATAACCTTTTAATAAATAATCTTTTAAAACATTAGTAGCCCAAATTCTAAATTGTGTACCTTGTTTCGATTTTACCCTATAACCTACTGAAATAATGACATCAAGGTTGTAGTATTCTATTTTTCGTCTTACATTTCTGTTTCCTTCTTTTTGAACCGTCAAGTATTCCTTGACAGTTGAAATCTTATCTAATTCTTTTTCGCGGAAACAGTTATTTATATGTAAACTAATGTTCTGTTTTGTTTGTTGAAATAAAGTAGCCATTTGCTGTTGTGATAACCAAACAGTGTCTTCTTCCAAACGTACTTCAATTCGCTCTGTTAGTTCATTAGATTGATATAATAAAATTTCACTACTCATAGTTTTTAACTTATTCTATGCTGTTTTGTACAGTTCGTTTTGCAATTCTTTGATGGCTTTTTTGTATTTATCACGACTGCCAAAAGCTTTTATAATTTCGGTAACAGAACCTATTTCATTAATTGGAGGAACAGTCAAGATTTGAATATTCTCCATATTTTCAATTCCTTGGTCAGCGTACTTGTCAAGCAATGCTTCTAATACTTTTCTGGCTTGTTCGCCATATTTTGTAAAATAATTTCTTTTCTTAACATTGTTTGCTCGCTCTTTACGTGTTAATGGAGGTTGCTCATAAGCAACGTGGCATATTAAATCAAACAAATCAAGTTCTCTGTTAACAGCCTCGTATAAAGCATCTACCATTACACCTTGTTCTGCCAGTTCGGCAATAATAGCTTCTTTTCGTTCGGTTGCGTTCCATTTGGTTAAAAAATCGTCCAAAGTAGCGAATTGCCCTTTGATAATTTCTTTTGTATGATCCTTCAGACTAGTTGTAATTGGCTTTCCGTGTTGGTCGAAATACAAGTCGCGACTAATCAATATAGAAACATCAACTCCATTAACATATACTTTTCTTCTTGGAGTTGGAGGCTCAGGAGGTGGTAATGGCGGTTCGGGCTGTCCTATTGGAGGTTCTATAATAATTTCCTCGCCTGTTTCATCATCTATTATCGGGTCAACATCTTGCTCTTCCTCATCAATAATATTTCCTAAGTCAGTATCTTCGTTTACAGGTTTTATTCGTATTGGCTCGCCGTCGAAGTCGGGGTCAGCGAACAGGTTGGTTGCATTTCTAAAATCAAGAATAGTAAAATAGAGCTTGTCATATTCCTCATTAATTCTTGTACCACGCCCGATAATTTGTTTAAACTTTGTCATCGAATTTATATTCGCATCCAGTACTATCACTTTACAGGTTTGTGCATCAATACCTGTTGTCATCAATTCGGAAGTTGTAGCAATTACCGGATAGATTTCCTCTGGATTTGTAAAGTTATCCAACTCGCGTTTCCCTTCATCATTATCGCCTGTAATCTGCATAATGTATTTATAATTCTCTGCAACCAAATCAGCATTTTCATTGGCAAGTGCTGTTCTCATTCGCTCGGCATGGTCAATATCCACACAAAATACGATTGTTTTTGCTAAGCGGTCGAACCCTTTCAAAAACTCAGTGAGTTTGTGGGCGACTATTTGAGTTCGTTCTTCAATAACTAGATTTTTATCGAAGTCTTTACTGTTATAAATACGGTCTTTAACGGGAACTCCTTCCTTGTCAACTTTGCCTTGTTCAGGTCGCCAGCCTTCAGTATCAACATTTAGAGCAACTCTAACAACGCGGTAAGGAGCAAGAAAACCGTCATCAATTCCTTGTCGCAATGAGTATGTATAAATAGGGTCGCCAAAATATTCGATGTTCGACACTTCATTAGTTTCTTTGGGCGTGGCAGTTAGTCCAATATGAGTGGCATTTTGGAAATAGTTGAGAATTTCGCGCCATGCGCTGTCTTCTTTAGCACTTCCACGGTGGCATTCGTCAATTACCACCAAATCAAAGAAATCTCTCGAAAATTGTTTGTAAACATTGGCTGATTCCTCGCTGCCCGAAAGACCTTGATATAATGCTAAATAAATTTCAAAACTCTTATCTATTTGGCGGTGTTTTACTACAGTCATTTTGTCTTTGAAATGCCTAAAATCTCCGCGTTTTGTTTGGTCTATAAGTGCATTGCGGTCTGCTAAAAACAATATTCGTTTTTTCGCTCCACTTTTCCAAAGTCTGTGAATTACCTGAAAGGCTGTGTAAGTTTTACCGGTGCCTGTTGCCATCACAAGTAATATCCTTTTCTGCCCATTAGCTATTGCTTCTACAGTTCTGTTTATTGCAATTTGTTGGTAATATCTTGGTCTGCGACCTGAACTGTCAAAAAAGTAATCTTGCGAAGCGATTTTTTCTGCATTAGGCGTTGTTATTCCTTTGTATCGTTTATATTTTTCCCATAATTCAGCAGGACTAGGAAATTCGTCCATACTAAGTTCCTTTTCAATACCTTTATCAGTTATAGTTCTGTCGTGAAAAAGGAAACCGTCACCATTGCTACTAAAAACACAAGGAATATCTAAAATTTTAGCATAATCAAGAGCTTGTTGTATTCCAGCTCTTACCGAATGTCTGTTGTCTTTAGCTTCAATTATTGCTATTGGAATATTGGGTTTGTAGTACAAAATGTAGTCTGCTCGTTTCCTTTTTCCTCTGGTCGTAAATTTTCCACGAACATATATTTTTCCATCAGTAAAAGAGACTTCTTCTAATATTTGCAGTTGTTTATCCCATCCAGCTTTTTCTAAAGCAGGAGTAATAAATTTAGTGCAAATGTCTCTTTCTGAAAAATTTCTTTTGTTCATAATTTTATTTCAAAAAATGATATTGATAGCAAAGACTCAATATTTTATAAAGCAAACGTAATTTTTTTTTAAAATTATGCTACAATATTACACAAAAATAAAACTTTTTTACGAATAGGAACAAAAAGATTTTTGTCTACAAACTACTTTGTATTTAAAATCAATGTGCCCTCAGTATATTTGAGTTAAAACACTATGGAAAAATCCTTAACCCAACAACACCAATAATAATAAAGAAAGCCGAAATCATTCGTAAGGCACTTGCCGAGTCGCCAAAATAAAAAATCCCGATTAGCAGAGTCCCAATAGCGCCAATACCTGTCCATATAACATATGCCGTTCCTATAGGTAAGGACTTTTGTGCTAAGTACAAAAATAAACCGCTCAAACCCATACTAATTATGGCAAATACTATCCACTGCCATTTATACGGCGTAGTTTGTGAAAGTTTAAAGCCAAGGGGCCAACCAACTTCCAATATCGACGCTATTATTAAATATATCCATTCCATGTTAAAAAATTTCGGCAAAGATAAGCGATATTGATAAATATTACTATCAGATTTATATAGCCATTAGCCATTAGCTGTTAGCCGTTAGCCGTTGGCTTTTTTGTGGTTAGTGATTGGTGGTCGGTGGTCGGTTCGTGTTGCGGGTTGCGTGGTTCGTGGTTTGAGTTAGTCTTGAGTTTCGAGCTCCAAGTTTTTGCGACTTTGTTAAGCTGTTATGTAATCAATAAACTTCACTTATTTAGCAACCAATAATCTGACATAAAAAAGATGAACAATGAGCAAAATTATATTATAAAAAAGGACGGCATACATTTTTTCTGAATGGAGTTCGAAATAAATCCTTAGTGAGAACGGGAAGTTCCGAGCTTGCTCGGAAATCACCCGCACGAACTTAGGATTTATGAGAACGCAATTCAGAAAAGAAATGTCAGCCTTGACTTTTTGGTTCTTTTGTGTCAAGACAAAAGAACAAATAAAAAGAATAGAAACTTAAAAGCTAAACTATATTTAAATTTCGAAAATTCGGGACACAATAGCCAGGGCTAATAATAGCTAACAGCCAACAGCCAACAGCTAACAACCAACAGCCAAATAATTATCGGACAACAATAATCAATTATAAGTAAAATTTGAAGCCTAACAAAAAGCATTAGTTACAATAAATATTTAATTTTGTGCCGAGTGTTTTCAAAATAAAGCAAATGATAATTATAGGAATTACAGGAACCATTGGAGCAGGAAAAGGAGTTATTGTCGATTATTTGATAAATAAATACAATTTCAATCACTTTTCCGTAAGGCAGTTTTTAATTCAGGAAATAAAAAAGCGAAACATGGAGGTAAACCGCGATAGCATGGTTGTAGTTGCCAATGAGCTACGCACGCTTAATTCGCCTTCGTACATTACCGACCAGCTTTACAAACAAGCCGCACAACTAAACCAAAACGCAGTTATAGAAAGCATAAGAACGCCCGGCGAAGTAACTTCACTTCGAAAATTGGGTGAGTTTATACTTTTTGCTGTTGATGCCGACCCAAAGATAAGGTACAACCGTATTGTATTACGCAATTCCGAAACCGATAATATTTCCTACGAAACTTTTTTGCAAAACGAGGAACGCGAAATGAGTTCAGATAATCCCAACGAGCAAAACATAAAAAAATGTATGCAAATGGCTGATCATCATTTTTATAACGATAGCACTCTCAATGAACTTTATAGTAAAGTTGAAGCTACGTTGGAGGTAATATTTTCGGAAATTGGAAGTTGTGATGCATAAACAAATTACAACAAATACACAATTAAGAAACATAGACTAATACTTATTTTTGCTTTTATTCTAATAGCTAAGTTTTCGCACAGCCAGATAATTGATAGGTACGGATTTAATATCGGAACTTCATATTCTAACCAAACTTGGGATTACAAGTTAATGTATTATAGCCCTGACATTGACTACAAATTTGGTTTTTAAGCATTTCTTCAAGTTGAAAAAGACTAAGTAAACTCGCACGTACTTTACTGCAACAATTTACACAAGCTATTTCTGCTGCTCATATTCCAAAACGTCGGGGTTGACGTATTCAAGTTTAATTCCAACCTGTGCAAACATTTCCTCCGATTCGCTTCCGGTGTGGTATCTGTACTCACACACAACTCTTTTTATACCACAATTAATAATAAGCATAGCACATGTACGGCAAGGAGTCATTTTGCAGTATAGTGTAGCACCATCAAGGGCTATACCTAACTTGGCTGCCTGACAAATTGCATTCTGCTCGGCGTGTACAGTCCTTACGCAATGGTTAGTTACTGTACCGTCTTCGTGAGTAGTTTTTTTAAATAAATGTCCCACATCGTCACAGTGTGGCAAACCAACGGGAGAACCCACATAGCCGGTTACCAATATTTGTTTGTTTTTTGCAATTACACAACCGCTTCTGCCTCTATCGCAGGTTGCACGCTTGGCTATGGTTTTGCTTACCTCCATAAAATATTCGTCCCACGAAGGACGCACATATTTTTCACTTTTTTCTGACATGATAAACTTATTTATATAGTGCTAAATATATTTTTTTTGGTGTATAATACTGTTTGCAAAATTAATAATTATCGCAATTATTAAATAATTTAATAAAAAGTTGATTAAATAAATAGAAAAAATATTATCTTTGTTAGATAATATTAACTAAATATCAAAAATATGAAAAAACTAATTACTTTAACATTAAGTTTATGCATTGGTATATTTGCCTTTGCTCAAACTGTTCTAATTACAGATGATTTTGAAAGCTACACAGTAGGACAAGGAATTGGTCAACAATGTGCAGGCAACCCGTGGACTACCTGGAGTGGAACTCTTGGTGGTTCCGAAGATGCAAAAGTGTCTAACGAACAGGCTTCAAACGGTACAAAATCATTAAAGGTTGTTACTAACAACGATTGTGTTTTGCTTTTGGGTGATAAAACCTCAGGCAGATACCATTACGACTTCAAAATGAGAATTCCAACAGGAAAAATGGGTTACTTTAACGTTTTGCAAGAATTTGCAGCTGCTAATAGTTTTTGGGGTTTACAAGTTACACTTGTAGGCGGAACGGCAACTGTTGACGCTTCAGCTGCAGCAGCAACTACATTTACCTACAATCACGACACTTGGATCCCTATGAGAGTTATTATCGACTTAGATGATGACTATGCTTCTTACTACGCTAACGACGAACACGTTTATAGCTATAAATGGTCATCGGGAGCTAATGGCGGTGGCGGACCTGTTAAAATAGGTGCCGGCGACTTTTACGGACACTCAACAGGTGGTGTGCAAGGAGAATACTTCATCGACGAACTTTCATTTACAGAAGTTGATCCTCTTGAAGCACCTTCAAACCTTGAGGCTAATTTGGTTGATAATACAATTAGTCTAACCTGGGATGCTCCAACTTCTATAGTACCTGATAGGTATCTTGTTTTAAGAAACGGAGTGATTATTGCCGACAATGTTACCACAACATCATATGACGATGTTCTTCCGGTTCCAACTTATCCTAACAATTACAAATATGTTGTTAAAGCATACAAAAATTTGTTAGGTTATTCAGGTTCTTCCAATATTGCAGAAGTTGCAATTCCCGGTGGAACAGATAGAGAAAAAGTCCTTACCGAAGTTGGTACAGGTTTATGGTGTCAATATTGTCCCGGAGTGGCTTTTGCAATCGATGATTTTATAGCAAATGGCAAAGACATTGCTCCTGTTAAGTACCACATCAACGACGAATACGAAAACCCTGACAACCTCTCTCGTGCTATGTTCTACGGTCTTGAGAATTTCCCAACTACAATATTTGACGGAGTTGAGAGAAAAGAGGGAGGTAATGCTCAACTATCGGTTTACGCATTCTTATTGCCTTTCTATGAAAATAGGGAGCAAATACCCTCAACTCACGAACTTACTGTTGAAATATCGGAGCTAACGCCAGATAATTATGTAGCAACTGTAACCGCAGAGCAACTACATGATTATTTCGCCAGCGACATATTTTTGTTTGCAGCTTTAACCGAAAGTCACATACCGCACAATTGGTTGGCAGGTATTACAGAACTTAATTATGTCAATCGTGCTATGTTCCCGTCAGGTACCGGTACTTATGTTAATTTTGCATCAGGTAATACCCAAGTTGTGCAATTAGACGTTAATTTAGATCCGGCTTTCGTAAAAGATAATTGTCAACTTGTTATTTGGTTGCAACATATGCCATCACAAGAGGTAATACAAACCAAATTAATAGACATGAAATATGTTTCTGTTAAAGATAAAGATCAGGTTGTGTTGAATATGTTCCCGAACCCAACTTCCAAATACTTGAATATAGAAGCTAATAATGTTAAACCTATTACATACATTATTACAGATATTAGAGGACAAGTTATCGTTCCTTCAACAGTAATGGAAGGCAACACCGCTAAGATAGATGTTTCTTCCTGGAAAACAGGTATGTATATTTTAAGAACAGATAACGGAACAGTTAAAAAATTCTCTGTAATTACTAAATAACGTTCTTATCGGATAGAATTTTTAATACCAAATAAATAGGGGTGGCTTCAAAACCACCCCTATTTATTTTCAAACTCTATGTAAATTAAAACTTACCAACCTCTGCCGGCAAATTTCTCGTCATCGTCCATTGTTGATATTCCAATTCCAACCATTGGTTCGCCAATGCCTTTCGAAGCTTCCATAACTTTAACAGGGTCTTTATAATTTGTTGTTGCCATTACAATTGCTTTTGCTCTTTTAACCGGATCACCCGATTTAAATATTCCCGAACCTACAAAAACACCATCGCAACCCAATTGCATCATAAGTGCAGCATCGGCAGGAGTAGCTATACCTCCGGCAGCAAAATTAACCACCGGCAAGCGATTTAGTTTGCGTACCTGTAGGGCAACATCGTATGGGATTCCGTTTACTTTGCAGAAAGGAATAACTTCGGCTTCGTCGAGTGTGCATAATATTTTAATGTCTTTATTCATCTGACGCATGTGTCTAACAGCTTCAACAACGTCGCCTGTGCCGGCTTCACCTTTTGTACGTATCATCGATGCACCTTCGGCAATACGACGTGCGGCTTCGCCTAAATTACGTGCTCCACAAACAAAAGGAGTCTTAAATGCACGCTTGTCAATATGGTTTTCTTCGTCGGCAGGTGTTAAAACCTCACTCTCATCAATAAAATCTATTTTTAAAGTTTCAAGAATCTGAGCCTCAACAAAATGACCAATTCTTACTTTTGCCATTACCGGAATAGAAACGCTTGCTTGTATTTTTGTTATCATTTCAGGATCGGACATGCGAGCTACACCTCCGTCTTTTCTAATATCGGCAGGTACACGTTCCAATGCCATAACCGCTACAGCCCCCGCATCTTCAGCTATCTTGGCTTGTTCGGGGTTTGTAACATCCATAATAACTCCACCCTTCAGTGCTTCAACTAATTGTGAATGTGATTCATATGTTCTTTTCATTTTATCTATTTTTAATTGTTTTTGTTTAAATAATCGTGCAAAGTTATGTTATTTTTATAATTGCTTAATCTTAATTAAATATAAACTTGGTTTAATGGACAAAAGTGATGCTTTTTTTTATGGAGAAGTGTCTATCAATAAACACTTTTAGGTGTTGTATGTACAGATAGAAATACATGAAGACAATAATTATATAACTAAAGTTATCTCCGACTACGTATTGCTTTTTGCGAATCTATTAATTTTCCGTTTTTGTCAAACAGAACAATAATATAATTGCCATATATATCACTATTGGGTTGCCATTTTATAGTCGACCGGTCGGGAATATATTTTTGCGAGAAAACCAATTTGCCTTCCGAATCGAATATTTTAATATATCCATCACTTTTGTAATTCGATATAATATTAAAATGTTCGCTTGTAGGATTAGGGTATATATTTATTATCGATTTTTCTACCTTACTAATATAGCTATCATCGGTATTCAAATAATTATAATCCCATGCGGCAAACGTGTATTCACCGGGCTTAAGCGTATCAATAGTAATATTTCCACCCATCCATGTGCCACTTATATTAAAGTTAATAGGCGACCAATCTTTACTAGCGTTAATTCTGTACAGCATGACAATGGAATCGTTGCGATTTTGTGTTAGGTTAAGTTCAAATCCTTGCGTTTTCGTGTACGGGAATTTGCCGCTTGTAACAAACCCTTCGGGAAAAACACCTTCAATAGTCCAATATCTGGTATCCGAAAGCCTAAGTCCTTTAATGTTGTTTTTCAAACTATCGGGAGCAACCCAGTTGTGAGTAACTCTAACCAAAGCCGAGTCGGTAATGTTGGTTGTATTTATACTCATAAATGTTTCGGGAAAATTGTAAGCCCCAACTTGTTTAATAATCACTGCTTCGTCTGTTGTAGCGTCAGAAATTTTTTCGTTGTAGTCAATCATAGTAGCAACAGGTTCAAAAGCCATGTAAAACTTCTTTTTTCCTGTTGCACCCGAAAAAATCATAGTATCGGTATAAAACTGCCATGTGTTTGAAACAAAGGTGATTTCAACATGATTGTCGTTGGCGTAATTCGGTAGTTCTTTAAGTCTTTGTCTGACTGTTACTTCAACTTCGCTGTGTGGGCAAGTCGGAGAAATAACTATAGAATCAATCGAAAAATGCGGAAACCCCGGCGATTCAACCCAAGTTTCAAAAAACGGTGCCATATCAATGCCTGTGTGCAATGTCAAAAAATTCTTTAAAGTATCGGACGATGCGTGGCTATATTTATATGTATTTATATACTCTTTAACAGCATCGAAGAAAATGCTGTCGCCTAAGTAGTTTCTAAGCGTATGAACAACCTGTCCGCCTTTATCGTAAACGGTACTGCCATATGTAAGCGTTTCGGGTATGTCGTAAAGTGCGTAATAACCTCCGTCTGTCTTGTGTGTTTTAAGCAAAACATCTTTTAGTTTTTTACGCATGTTGTTTTTATACGCATCTTTTCCATACAAAAATTCCTTATAAAGCGATTCGCACCATACAGCCCAACCTTCGTTGAGCCACATATGTCCGGCACTCGAGCAAGTTACTGCATCACCAAACCACATGTGCGACAACTCATGAGCATACCACCATTCCAAGTCGGTATTGCCACTCCAGCCCGAGTATGGATAGCTTATATTGGCGGCATGTTCCATAGCCCCATTTGATGTAGCTGTGAACCCAATGCGTTCAAAAGGGTAGGCACCAAAGCAGTCTTCAAAAATGGATGTAATCTCTTTTAAATTAACAAAAGTAGATGCAATTCTCGCTGTATCGCCAGCTCTACAGGTAAAGGTAATTGGAACGGTGTCGTATTGTCCTACAAAGGAATCTTCAATTGTGAAATATTTCCCAATACTCGCCGATATTAAATATGTTGGCAAAGTATGTTCGGTTTTCCAGTGCCAAGTAGTAGTTCCGTTTCCGTTATCAATAGTATCATATAAAAAACCGCCGCTTGTCGCTTGTTTATCGTTGCTTGTTGTAATCAGCACATCAAATAAAGCTCTATCGGTAAAATTATCAAAACATGGAAACCAAGCTTTGCCTAAATTATGAGGGATAGAGCTAAAACCTACACCCAAATTATAAGCAAAATCGCCGGCAAAATGAAAGCCGCCCCAACCCGATAAATCAATAAAAGGAGTTCCATGATAATAAACCAAAATGTTTACGGTGTCATTTTGTTGAAAATTTTGCGAAAAGTTAACAGTTAATACACCGTCTGTGTGAGTATAATTATTATTCCTAACATTATTAACAAATACGGAATCTACATTTAAAGATAACAGTTCTAAACATACCTTATTAATATTGTTTTTCAAACATAATGCCTTAACATTTGTGTTGGCTGTTAATGTCTTTTCTGCGGTGTTTACTTCAGTCAGTTTTATTTCGTAATGAATAGCATCAAAGTCCTGAGTACTACAAGTAGCGTTTTGAGATTTTAAAGAAATTGAGACAATTAGTGTTAAAAAAAGAGTAAAAACTGTAAACCTTTTATTCATAATAATATGTTTTATTTTGATTAATAATTTTCATTGGTCAACAAAAATACAAATCGCCGGATATTTTCACTAAAATCAGCGATAAAATAAAAAAAGTAAAAAAAAATGTGATAATGTTTGTCATTTATAAAAAAATGTTTACTTTTGCAAACTCTAAAAAAAGTGATTGGTAAAAATCACTTTAGATAAATAGGACTTTAAATTTGTCCGAGAAACCTGATGAAGTAAGACGTTATAGGTTTCAAAACATAAATAAGACAACCGTCTTTTGCTCGCAGAAGCCTCTTATGTTTTGGTCTTACATTCACCTCTGTGTCTCAACAATTTTCAGTCAATTTATTTAAAAAAGGTTTAGAGCTTTTTTTAGAAGTAATAAATTTAGCAATATGCTAACTTAAATAAAAATAAAACAAATAAATAATTAATATGCCTACAATTGCACAATTGGTTCGTAAAGGACGTAAAAAGATGACTTACAAAAGCAAGTCGCCTGCGTTAGATTCATGCCCACAGCGTAGAGGAGTTTGCACTAGGGTATATACCACTACTCCTAAAAAGCCTAACTCAGCTATGCGAAAAGTTGCCAGAGTAAGGTTAACCAATCAAAAAGAAGTTAACGCTTACATACCCGGCGAAGGACATAATTTGCAGGAGCACTCAATTGTATTAATAAGAGGAGGTCGTGTTAAAGACCTTCCCGGAGTTCGTTATCACGTTATACGTGGTGCAGCCGACACCTCGGGAGTTGAAGGAAGAACACAAAGACGTTCTAAATACGGAGCCAAACGCCCAAAACAAGCAAGTAAGTAAAAATTATATCCAATATTAAGTAGATATGAGAAAGTCAAAACCAAAGAAACGTCTTATTCAACCGGATCCAAAATTTCACGAAACGGTTGTAACTAAGTTTGTTAATAATATTATGCAATGCGGTAAGAAGAGCTACGCATACGAAATTTTTTACGATGCATTGGATATTGTTGGCGAAAGAATAAAAGACGAACAACCGTTAGAAGTATGGAAAAAAGCACTTGCTAATGTAACTCCACAAGTTGAAGTTAGAAGTAGGAGAATTGGAGGTGCAACATTTCAGATACCTTCCGAAATACCACCAGCCAGAAAACAGTCAATCGGCATGAAAAACATGATTACTTTCGCTCGCAAACGCCACGAAAAATCTATGGCGGCTAAGTTGGCTAACGAAATTTTGGCTGCGTACAAAGAAGAAGGTGCTGCTTTTAAACGTAAAGAAGATATTCACAGAATGGCAGAAGCTAATAAAGCATTCTCGCATTTCAGATTTTAATATTCATTTATAGTAATGGCTACAACTGAAAAATTAATACATACACGCAATATTGGCATTATGGCTCATATTGACGCCGGTAAAACTACAACTACCGAGCGTATATTGTATTATGCAGGTCGTAGCTATAAATTAGGCGAAGTTCACGATGGTACTGCTACTATGGACTGGATGGTGCAAGAGCAGGAGAGAGGTATTACTATTACTTCGGCAGCTACCACAGTTAAATGGAACTTCAATAACAATGAATATACATATAATATAATTGATACTCCCGGACACGTCGATTTTACTGTTGAAGTCGAACGTTCTCTGAGAGTTTTAGACGGAGCTGTAGCCATATTTTGTGCCGTTGGCGGAGTTGAGCCTCAAAGCGAAACAGTTTGGAAACAAGCCGATAAGTACAAAGTTCCACGCATATGCTACGTCAACAAAATGGATAGGTTAGGAGCCGATTTCTTTTCAGTTGTTAATCAAATTGAAGACAGATTAGGAGCAAATCCTATTGTTATGCAAATTCCTATCGGAGTTGAAGCCGATTTCGTAGGAGTTATTGATTTGGTTACTAATAAAGCTTATGTTTGGGACGAATCCGATGAGAGATCCTTCGAAATACTTGAAGTTCCTGAAGAATACAAAGAAATTACAGAAAAATACAGAAACGCATTAATAGAAGGTGTAGCCGAAGAAGATGTTTCTCTAATGGAGAGATTTTTTGAAGATAACAATTCCATTACTACAGACGAAATTATTAAGTTTGTTCGTAAAGCCACAGTTGATATGCGAATTACTCCCGTTTTCTGTGGAGCTTCATTTAAAAACAAAGGCATACAACCTCTTTTAGATGCCATTGCAGCATATTTGCCTAATCCTTACGAAATACCACCGGCTGAAGGTATTGACCCAAATACCGGTAAAGTTGTGGTAAAAAATGCAGATGCCAATGAACCTTTTGCAGCTTTGGCGTTCAAAATTGCTACCGACCCCAATGTTGGTCGCGTTGCATTTTTTAGAGTTTATTCAGGAACGGTTCATTCAGGCAGTTACGTTTTAAACTGTAGTACAGGAAAAAGAGAACGTATATCTCGAATTATGAAAGTTCACGCCAACAAGCAAGAGCCGGTCGAAAGCATAGAGGCAGGCGATATAGGCGTTGCAGTTGGTTTTAAAACTATCAGAACAGGTGATACACTTTGCGATGAAAAACATCCGGTTATTTTAGAATCAATCACATTCCCCGAACCGGTTGTAAGTATAGCCGTTGAGCCTAAAACTAAAGACGATGTTGATAAGTTGGATATAGCATTGGCAAAACTTGCCGAGGAAGATCCAACTTTTATTGTTAAGGTAAACGAAGAAACCGGACAAACCGTTATTTCGGGTATGGGCGAACTTCACCTTGATGTTTTGGTCGACAGATTGAAGAGAGAATTTAATATAGCAGTCAATAGCGGTAAACCGCAAGTTTCGTATCGCGAGGCTGTTACTAGAACCATACATCATAAAGAAGTTTACAAAAGACAAACAGGCGGCAAAGGAAAATTCGCTGATATTGAATTTGAAATGGGTCCCGTTGACGAAGGTTTTACTGGCTTGCAATTTATCAATGATGTTAAAGGTGGAAACATTCCTAAGGAATTTATACCAGCTATACAAAAAGGTTTCGAGTTAGCCATGAGAAATGGACCTGTTGCCGGATATGCTATGGAAAGTCTAAAAGTAAGACTGATAGACGGCTCATATCACACAGTTGATAGCGATTCTTTGGCTTTCGAAATATGTGCACGTATAGCCTTCAGAGAAGCAGCTAAAAAGGCAGAACCGGTATTGTTAGAACCCATTATGAAATTGGTTGTAATTTCACCCGACGATTATGTAGGTGATGTTACCGGCGACCTTAACAAACGTCGCTCCGTACTCGAAGGCGTTGATGCAAAAATCAAATACCAAGTTATTAGAGCAAGAGTTCCTTTGGCAGAAATGTTCGGATATATAACCAAATTAAGGTCTTTAACGTCAGGACGAGCTGCTGCCAGTATGGAGTTTTTAGAATATCAACAAGTTCCGGAATTTCTTTCCGAAGATTTAATAAAAAAATTAAAAGGTTATTAATTAATCGTTAACATAAAAATAAAAAGTAGTGAATCAAAGGATTAGAATAAAATTAAAGTCATACGATCATAACTTAGTCGACAAATCGGCTGAAAAAATCGTAAAAACCGTAAAAGTAACCGGTGCAGTTGTTAATGGTCCTATACCATTACCAACACATAAAAAAATATACACTGTGTTACGCTCTACATTCGTTAACAAGAAGTCGCGCGAACAATTCGAGCTATCTTCACACAAACGTTTGTTAGATATATACAGTTCTACATCACAAACAATCGACGCTTTGATGAAGTTAGAATTACCAAGCGGTGTTGAAGTTGAAATTAAGATTTAATTCGATAAAAAAATACATTAACATAATATCTCGATATAATGTCAGGAATTATTGGAAAAAAAATAGGAATGACCAGTTTATTTGATGCCGAGGGTAGAAATATCCCTTGCACCATAATAGAAGCAGGTCCGTGTTATGTAACACAAATTAAGACAAAAGAAACCGATGGGTACGAGGCAATTCAGTTATCATTCGACGAAAAAGACGAAAAGCGTTCTAATAAGCCTGAAATCGGACACTTTAAAAAAGCAGGTACTACACCCAAAAAGTTTGTAGCCGAATTTACACGTTTTAAAGGTTCAGAAAGGAAAGCATTTGGCGAAGTTATTAAAGCCGATATTTTTGTTGAAGGAGAATATATTGATGTTGTTGGCATTTCCAAAGGTAAAGGTTTCCAAGGAGTTGTTAAACGTCATGGATATTCGGGTGTTGGAGAGCAATCGCACGGACAGCACAATCGTTTGCGTTCACCAGGATCAATAGGAGCTTCATCCTACCCGGGCAGAGTATTCAAAGGTAAACGAATGGCTGGTCAAATGGGAAATAAAAGAGTTAAAATGATTAACTTAGAAATAGTAAAAGTTGTTCCGGAAGAAAACTTAGTTATTGTTAAAGGTTCAGTACCCGGAGCTAATGGTTCATACGTAATTTTAGAAAGATGGAACTAGCAGTATATAATATTAAAGGAGAAGAAACAGGCAGAAAGCTCAAACTTAACGAGCAGGTATTCAGCATTGAGCCTAACGACCATGCTATTTATTTGGATGTAAAACAATACATGGCAAATTTAAGACAAGGTACACACTCAACGCTTGAAGTTTCGACAATTAGTGGAAGTACCAGAAAACTTAAACGTCAAAAAGGTACAGGTGGAGCCAGAGCAGGTAGCATTAAGTCTCCTATTTTCAGAGGCGGTGCTCGCACATTCGGACCACAACCTAGAGTTTATAACTTTAAGCTGAATAAAAAACTTAAAAAGATTGCTCGTTTGTCGGCATTGTCGTACAAAATGAAAGAAGGTTCAATTAAAATTGTAGAAGATTTTACATTAGAAACCCCAAAAACAAAAGCATATCTTGATATTTTAAAATCATTGCAAGTTGATAATAGAAAATCATTGATGGTTCTGCCTCAAAAAGATGAAAACGTAGTATTATCATCACGCAATATTCAGAATGCAAGAGTTATGAGAGCTTCTGATATTAATACCTACGAAATTTTAAGAGCTAAATATTTAGTATTAACCGAATCGTCGGTTAAGCAAATAGAACAAGCTTACGATACAAACAACGACCAAAATTAATCAGACATGAGTATTATAATTAAACCAGTTATAACTGAAAAGATGACAGTTCAAGGCGAAAAGCTTGAAAAATATGGTTTTATTGTCGATAAAAGGGCAAATAAAATCCAGATTAAAAAAGCTGTAGAAGAACTTTACGGGGTTCAGGTAACCAACGTAAACACCATGAACTTTTCGGGGAAATCTAAATCCAGATATACAAAATCTGGCTTTATTTCAGGTCGTACAAACGCATACAAAAAAGCGATTGTGTCGATAGCCGAAGGAGAAATAATTGATTTTTTTAGCAACATTTAAAAGTATTTTAAGAGAAAATGGCACTTAAAAAATATAAACCCACAACACCAGGACAACGCTTCAAAGTTATCAGCAACTTTGAAGAAATAACCACATCGGTTCCTGAAAAAAGCCTATTGCAAGCTCAAAAGAGAAGTGGCGGAAGAAACAATAGCGGAAAAATGACTATGCGTAATTTAGGTGGCGGTAGTAAACAAAAATACCGTATCATCGACTTTAAACGCGATAAAGAAAATATACCCGCAGTTGTTAAAACAATAGAATACGACCCAAACAGAAGCAGTAGGATAGCATTGTTGTTTTACGCCGATGGCGAAAAAAGATATATAATAGCACCTCAAGGAATAAAAGTAGGTCAAACTGTTGAGTCAGGCAAAGGTGTTAGCCCCGATGTTGGAAATGCTCTATATTTGAGCGAAATTCCTTTCGGTACAGTAATTCATAATATAGAATTACGTCCCGGTCAAGGTGCAAAACTTGTCAGAAGCGCAGGCTCCGGAGCACAGCTTATGTCTCGCGATGGGAAATATGCAATTATTAAAATGCCATCAGGCGAAACACGCATGATTTTACAAGCTTGTAAAGCAACAGTAGGCTCTGTTTCCAATTCCGAGCACAGCTTAGAAAAATCGGGTAAAGCAGGTAGAACACGTTGGCTTGGCAGAAGACCAAGAGTACGTGGTGTTGCTATGAACCCGGTTGATCACCCAATGGGTGGTGGCGAAGGTAAAGCATCAGGCGGACAACCTCGCTCAAGAAATGGTATGCCGGCTAAAGGTTATAGAACTCGTTCTAAAACTAAAGCTTCTAATAAATATATCATCGAAAGAAGAAAAAAATAAAAAATTAATATAAACAGCATAATATGAGCCGTTCATTAAAAAAAGGTTACTACGTTGACTACAAATTAGAGAAAAAAGTAGATGAAGCTATTAACAGCAAGAAAAAAGTTGTAATCAAAACTTGGTCAAGAGCTTCGACAATCACTCCTGATTTTGTAGGACAGACTATCGCAGTACACAATGGAAATAAATTTATTCCTGTATACGTTACCGAAAATATGGTTGGACATAAGCTAGGAGAATTTAGTCCTACCCGTATCTTTAGAGGACACGCAGGAAGTAAAAAGAAATAAAGATAAAAGGAACTAAAAAAGTATAAAACTATGGGTTCAAGAAAACATATAACAGCAACAGACCGAAAAGAAGCAAATAAAGAATTATATTTTGCTAAGCTAAATAATTGTCCATCTTCGCCAAGAAAAATGCGACTAGTTGCAAATATGATTAGAGGTAAAAATGTACACGAAGCCTTGTATATTTTACAACACATGCCTAACTACGGAGCAGGAAAACTCTATAAATTAGTAAAATCGGCGTTGGCAAATTGGCAGGTTAAAAATGAAGGCGTTAGAATGGAAGATAGCAACTTGTACATCAGCGAAATTAGGGTAGATCAGGGAGCAACGCTTAAAAGAATTAAACCGGCTCCTCACGGTCGTGCTCACAGAATAAGAAAACGCTCAAATCATGTTACGGTTTATATCGATAGCAGAAATATTAATGCTGTTGAAAATGAAATCGTAGAAACAGAAACAAAAACAGATAAAGAATAAACAATATTATAAATCTCTATGGGACAAAAAACTAATCCAATCGGTAATAGGTTAGGCATCATTAAAGGATGGGAGTCTAACTGGTATGGTGGAAAAGATTATTCATCAAAGCTTGTAGAAGACGATAAAATTCGTAAATATCTTAATGTTCGTCTCTCAAATGCCGGTATTTCTCGAATTATTATCGAACGAACACTAAAATTAGTAACCGTTACTATCAACACCGACAAACCTGGTATGATTATAGGTAAAGGCGGTCTTGAAGTTGATAAACTTAAAGAAGAGTTGAAAAAACTCACTCAAAAAGAGGTTCAAATAAATATATCGGAAATAAAACGCCCCGAATTAGATGCTATACTTGTTGGAAATTCCATAGCTCGCCAGTTAGAAGGTCGTGTTTCGTACCGAAGAGCTATTAAAACGGCAATATCTAACGCAATGCGTTCGGGAGCCCAAGGTATAAAAGTTCAAATATCGGGCAGGTTAGGTGGTGCAGAAATGGCGCGTAGCGAACACTTTAAAGAAGGCAGAATACCATTGCATACCTTAAGAGCCGATATTGATTATTCAGCTAGCGAAGCGCATACCACATACGGACGTCTTGGTATTAAAACATGGATATGTAAAGGCGAAATTTATGGTAAAGTTGACCTAGTACCTGGAGCCGAAGCAGGAGCTAAAGGAAAACCGTCGGGATTTGGCGGACAAGGCGGAAGAGGAGCAGGAAGACGTGATAGAGACAGACGCCCAAGAAAATAATTATTAATAAAGTTTTCATCATCAGAAAAAATAAGTAAAAATGTTACAACCTAAGAGAACAAAATATAGAAGGCAGCAAAAAGGCAAGATGAAAGGTAATGCTAAAAGAGGATACGAATTAGCATTTGGAACATATGCAATAAAGGCTTTAGACGAGACCTGGATTACAGGACGTCAAATTGAAGCTGCTCGTCAGGCAATTACTCGTTATATGAAACGTGAAGGACAGTTATGGATTAGAATATTTCCGGATAAGCCTGTAACTAAAAAACCAGCCGAAGTACGTATGGGTAAAGGTAAAGGTGCACCCGAATTGTTTGTTGCTTGCGTTACTCCAGGTAGAATCTTATTCGAGATAGACGGAGTTACACCGGAAATAGCCAAAGAAGCACTTCGCTTGGGAGCTCAAAAACTACCTATTGCGGTAAAATATGTCGTAAGAAAAGATTATGACCCAAATTTTGTTTAATTTTGCAAACTTGTTTATAAAAACAGAAAATATTAAATCATGAAACAGCAAGTTATTAGAGAATTGTCGACACCAGAGTTGATTGAACACTTAGAAACACACAGAGTTCAATTAAACAAGCTGAAAATGAATCATGCAGTTTCTCCTTTGGAGAACCCAAATAAAATAAAATCATATCGTAAAACTGTTGCCCGATTGGCTACAGAATTACAAAAGCGTAGAATCGCAGATAAACTTAATAAATAAAACCATAAAATATAGTATGGAAACTAGAAAATTAAGAAAAGAAAAAACCGGATTGGTTGTAAGTAATAAGATGGACAAATCTATTGTTGTTCAGGTTGAACGTCGTATTAAACACCCAATTTATGGAAAATTTGTCAAAAAAACATCTAGGTTTACAGCTCACGACGAAAATAACGAATGCAATGAAGGCGATACAGTTCTTATTGCAGAAACACGTCCTTTGAGCAAAACTAAATGTTGGAGACTAGTAGAAATTATTCAAAAGGCAAAATAATTATTATGATACAACAGGAATCAAGATTGATGGTTGCAGATAACAGCGGAGCTAAAGAAGTACTATGCATAAGAGTACTTGGCGGAACCGGTAGGAGATACGCTAGCGTTGGCGACAAAATTATCGTAACAGTAAAAAAAGCATTACCTTCGGGTAATATAAAGAAAGGGACTGTAAGTAAAGCTGTTATAGTCCGCACCAAAAAAGAAATTCGTCGTAAAGACGGTTCATACATACGCTTCGACGACAACGCCGTTGTTCTTATCAACAACGCCGGCGAAATGATCGGAACACGTATATTCGGACCCGTATCGCGCGAACTTCGTGAAAAACAATACATGAAAATTATCTCACTTGCACCAGAAGTGCTATAATAAAACTTAATTATGTCAAAAATATATATCAAAAAAGGTGACACCGTTATGGTTATAGCAGGCAACTCTAAAGGGAAAAAGGGTACCGTGCTAAATGTGTTGACCGACAAAAATAAAGCTATTGTCGAGGGAGTCAACGTCGTTAGTAAGCATACCAAACCTAATGCTAAAAACACTCAGGGAGGTATAGTTAAACTCGAAAAACCTATACACATCTCTAACCTTATGCTTATTGACGGTAATGGCAAACCTACTCGTGTCGGTTTTAAAAACGACGAAAAAAAGGATGTTAAAGTAAGAATTTCAAAAAATACAGGGGAGGTTATAAAATAATGGAATACAGACCAAGACTTAGAAAAAAATATAGTGAAGAGGTTGTCCCTGCAATGATGGAACAATTCCAATACACTAATAAGATGCAAGTCCCCAGACTATTGAAAATATGTCTAAATCAGGGATTAGGCACTGCTATTACCGACAAAAAAATAATTGAGGTAGGTGTTGAAGAAATGACAAGCATAGCCGGACAAAAAGCAGTACCCACAAAGTCTAGAAAAGACATTTCTAACTTTAAACTAAGACGTAATATGCCAATTGGCGTTAGAGTTACCCTTAGAGGAGATAGAATGTATGAATTTTTAGACAGATTAATTTCTATATCAATTCCGCGTGTTAGAGACTTTAGAGGTATTAATGCCAAAGGATTTGATGGTAGAGGTAATTTTACTATGGGTGTTACCGAACAAATTATTTTTCCCGAAATAGTTATAGATAAAGTTGTTAAAATTAATGGTATGGACATAACCTTTGTTACTACAGCTAACACTGATAAAGAATGTTATGCTTTACTCAAAGAATTTGGAATACCGTTTAAAAAATAATAAATAATAAGTATGGCAAAAGAATCAATAAAAGCTCGCGAAGTAAAACGCCAAAAAATGGTAGATAAATATGCAGCCAAAAGAGCCGAATTAAAAGCTGCAGGCGATTATGTAGGATTGCAAAAAATTCCTAGAAACGCATCGCCGGTTCGCCTTCATAACCGTTGCAAAATTTCAGGACGTCCCAAAGGATACATGCGTCAGTTTGGAATTTCGCGTATAGACTTTAGGTTTATGGCTCTCGAAGGTAAAATACCCGGTGTTAAAAAAGCTAGCTGGTAAAATAAATACGTATAATAATTAAATAAGATAAAAATGATAACAGATCCTATTGCAGATTATCTTACATATATCAGGAATGCCATTATGGCTAAGCATAGAGTAGTTGAAATACCTGCATCAAATTTGAAAAAAGAAATAACAAAAATTCTTTTCGACCAAGGTTATATTTTGAATTATAAGTTTGAAGATACCGATAACCACGTAGGTACAATAAAAATTGCTTTAAAGTATCATCCTATAACTAAACAACCGGCTATAACCAAAATTCAAAGAGCTAGCCGTCCAGGTTTACGTTTGTATGTTGGAAGCGAAAAACTACCACGCGTTTTAAACGGACTCGGTGTGGCAATCGTATCAACATCAAAAGGACTTATGACCGATAAAGAAGCTCGCAGAATGGGCATAGGCGGTGAAGTAATTTGTTATGTTAGTTAATATATAATTGGAGGAACTATTATGTCAAGAATTGGAAAATTACCTATATCAATACCTAAAGGGGTAGAAATAAAAGTTTCGGACGACAATGTTGTAACCGCAAAGGGAAGCAAAGGAGAACTTAGTCAGCAAGTTGCACCCGAAATTAAAATTAACATAGAAGACGGTGTTATGCATATCGAACGTGGTAACGACGACAAAACCCAAAGATCTCTGCACGGTTTGTATCGTTCACTTATTGCAAACATGGTTAAAGGAGTATCCGAAGGATTTACTACACAGTTAGAATTAGTTGGTGTTGGTTACAAAGCTACAACAACCGGACAGCTGCTCGAACTTTCGTTAGGATATTCGCATAACATATTTTTGTTACTTCCCGATGAAATAAAAGCTACTGCTGTTACCGAAAGAGGAAAAAACCCTATTATTACTCTTGAGTCGCACGATAAACAGCTTTTAGGTCAAGTTGTGGCAAAAATTCGTTCGTTCAGAAAACCTGAACCTTATAAAGGAAAGGGAGTTAAATTTGTAGGCGAAGAAATTAAACGTAAAGCTGGTAAATCAGCTACAGATAAATAATCATAGCATAAAAACAGTTTAATTATGGGAATTAAAGTAAATAAAGAATATAGACGCAACAAGATTAAACTACGCGTACGTAAAAAAATATCAGGTACTAACCAACGTCCCAGAATGTCGGTTTTTAGAAGTAACAAAGATATTTACGTTCAGCTTATCGACGATAGAACCGGTACAACATTATTATCAGCATCGTCGCGTCATGAAGATATAGATGCTCAAAAAATTACAAAAACCGAAAAAGCAAAGCTTGTAGGTAAATTAATAGCCGAAAAAGCAAAAGAGGCAGGAATAGATACTGTAGTTTTTGACCGTAACGGAT
>JAQVEX010000027.1 GCA_028697555.1 Lentimicrobiaceae bacterium
TCCGATCTAAGACTGGAGTGCCAACAATATGCATTTCAGGAGCAGTTCCACCGGCAAGGGAAGTATTAACGTTGCTATAATTACTTTGCATACCGAAAATTACCCAACCTTGTGGAGGCATTGTTCCAGATGAGAAATCTTCTTGCAAAAGTACTTGTGCTTTGCCGGAAAAAGCAACAAACAAGATAATAGCTAAAGAAATTAGTAGTTTTTTCATGGTTATGTTACGTTGAGTTTGTAAATAATTTTATTAAAATCAAACTCCAAAGATAATATTTTTATAATATGAATAATAAAAAAACCTTCATAAATTTATTTTATGAAGGTTTTTTTTATCGTTTATCTCAACGTGTTATTTTTTCATTTGTTGTGGAGTTTCAAGAAGTTTGAAAAACTGGTCTAGTTCAGGCTGAATAACTATACGTGTTCTACGGTTTTTAGCTCTACCATCGGCAGTGCTGTTAGTATCTACAGGTGAATATTCGCCTCTACCGGCTGCGGTAATATGCGATGGATCCATGCCGTATTCGTTTTGTAGCAATCTTACTACTGTTGTGGCACGTTTTACACTCAAATCCCAATTGTCGTAAATTCCATCACGTTTTGGATATGGAACGTTGTCGGTATGACCTTCAACCATAAAATGAATATCAGGTTGATTTTTTAGGACTTTTGCAACTTTGCCCAATACTTCTTTTGCTCTGTCGGTTATTTTATAGCTACCGCTTGCAAATAAAAGTTTGTCCGAAATATCAACGTAAATAACTCCTTTATCTACTTTAATATTAACATCTTCATCGTCTAAGTTACCTATAGCGCTCTTCAAATTCATTACCAAAGCCATGTTTAAAGAATCTTTTTTAGCTATAGACATCTGTAAATTCTGAATATAAGCATCTTTCATTCCTATATTTTCCATCGATTGTCTGATACTTTCAGCTTGCGAGCTCGAAATTACCGATAAGGTTTCCAATTGGTTTAAAACCATGGTGTTGGCTTTTGTCAGATTATCTGTTTCTTTATCTTTTTCAGCCAAAAGTCTATTCAAATCTTCAATTTGTTTTATGTAGTTATCTCTTGCGGTAATACAAGCATTCAAATCGGATTGTTTTTTTGAATATTGTTGTTCCAATGTTTCAAAACTTTCCAATTGTTGCGTGTATTTTTTCTTACTAACGCATGATGTTCCTAAAATAGACAAGGATAAAATTGCGATTAAAAAAATTCTGTTTACTCTCATAGTTTTCTTGTTATTAATTATAGTTTGTTTTAATTAAAATTTACATTCTCAATTGCAAAATTAAACATAATTTTAACAATTATATTAAAATAATGCTTAAAAAAAATTAATAATAGAATATGGGAACAAATAAAAAGTTTAAAAGTTTTGTATTAAGTGTAAAATATTTACCTTTGCAGAGTATAACTAAATAAATGCGCTGGAACGGTTGTTTCGGTGCGAAAAAGTTCTCATTACTTGCACCGGGGATGATAAGTCTCCGGTTTTTTTAAGCTATGATTATTCCTTTCTTTGTTCCTGAGTTAGCTTGTCCGAACCGTTGCATTTTCTGCAATCAGCATACTATTTCGGGTTGGATAAAACCTCTTGAAACTAAAGAAATTAAACCTCTAATAGAGCAATATTTACAATCGTATAAAGATGACGGAAGAAAAGTTGAAGTAGCTTTTTTTGGTGGGAATTTTACGGGCATAGATATTGAAACACAAAAATCTTATTTGCAAGAAGTTAAGCCATATATCGACAGCAAAATTATTGATTCTGTACGCATTTCCACAAGACCCGACTACATTAGTGAAGATAAATTAAATTTTTTGAAACAAAATGGAGTCAGGACTGTAGAACTTGGTGCTCAATCTTTTGATAATGATGTTTTGACAAAATGCGGAAGAGGGCACAACACTGAAGCAACAGTTGATGCTGCCAATTTAATTAATAAACACGGTTTCGATTTAGGTCTCCAAATGATGATAGGACTGCCCGCCGACACCGAGGAAAAAGCTATTAATACTGCTAAAACTATTGTAAGTTTGGGAGCAAAAAATACCAGGATATACCCAACTTTGGTTTTGCACGGAACGCAATTACAAACCATGTACGAGCAAAACTTATATCAGCCGTTAACTATGCAACAAGCTGTTAGTCAAGCTGCTAAAATTGTCCCGATTTTTGTTGATGCCAATGTTGAAATACTTAGAATAGGATTGCATCCATCTTCGGATTTGCAAGATGGGTCGGGGTTTGTTGCCGGACCATATCATCCTGCATTCGGCAATTTGGTTTATTCAAAAGTGTGGGACAATATTTTTAGCGAATTAAAAACCGAAAGCAAGAGTATTATAATAAGTGTTCCTAAAAAGCAGATAAATTCTGCTGTTGGGCACAAAGCCGTCAACAAAATCAATTTATTAAAAAGATTTAGCGAAGTGAAAATTATAGGCGATGATACTTTAACTAAAATGTTTGATTATCATGTTGATTATTGTTAGCAAAAATATAAGCAAGTCGGCACACGATGTTTTAAGCAAATACGGTACTGTTATTCCGTTTGAAACTCAGGGCATAGTGTATCCTGCAATCTCCGACCATCCCGATATATTTTTTTGTAATACTCCGCAAGGATTAGTCGTTTCACCTAATACACCACAAAATTATATTGATATTTTAGAAGACAAAGGCGTAAATTTTCTTTTCGGAAACAAAATCTTAAAAAACACTTATCCTAATACCGCTCATTACAATGTAATTATAACTTCGCAAGCAGTTTTGCATAACTTTAATATTACCGACAATGTTATTCTGAATATTGCCGAGAGGCAAGGACTGAAAAAAATCCACGTCAATCAGGGCTATGCCCGATGCACAACAGTAGCTTTAAATAACAACATGTGGATAACTAGCGATGATGGTATATACAAAACATTGCTAAACCATGGTTACAAGGCGCTTATTGTCAATCCCGATTGTATTAAGCTGTCGTCGTTTCCTAACGGTTTTTTTGGTGGAATATGCGGAATATACAACAACTTACTATTTGTGAATGGGAAGTTGAATTTTTTCAGTAATTATAAAAAAATTATCAACTTTATAAATGATTCCGGAATGGAAGTAGTAGAATTAGTTAATTTTCAACCAATTGATATAGGAACTATAATATTTATTTAAATAATATATATTTTAGTATAAATTTTTTAATTTTGTTGTTTTGTATAGCAAAGTACTAAAAAATTGATACCTCAAGAAACCATACAAAGAATTATCGATACAGCTCAAATAAGTGAGGTTGTTTCCGACTTTGTTTCTTTAAGGCGTAGCGGTTCTAATTTAATAGGCTTGTGTCCGTTCCACGACGAGAAGACGCCTTCGTTTTTCGTTTCGCCTTCTAAAGGTATATTCAAATGCTTCGGTTGTGGAAAAGCCGGTAATCCTATCAGCTTTGTTATGGAGCACGAGAAATACACTTATCCCGAGGCACTACGTTATTTGGCAAAGAAATACAATATTCCTATTGAAGAGACTGTTGAGACCGAGCAACAAGTTGCCGAAAGAACAGAAAAAGAAAGTATATATCTTGTTACCGAATTTGCTTTAAAATTTTTCAAAAAACAACTTTGGGAAACTGATGAAGGCAAGTCCGTTGGACTATCGTATTTTAGGGAAAGAGGTTTTAACGACTCGGTAATTGAAAAATTCGAATTAGGATATAGCCCAAACGCGTGGGATGCACTCACCAAAGAAGCTTTAAAAAACGGGTATAGCAAAGAAGTACTCGAAAAATCGGGATTAAGCACATCGAGAAATGAGAAATTATTTGACAGATTTAGAGGTAGGGTTATTTTTCCAATCTACAATCAATCTGGAAAAGTTATAGGCTTTGGCGGCAGAACATTATCTTCCGACAAAAATCAGGCAAAATATTTAAACTCGCCCGAAACGCTTATCTATAACAAAAGCAACACCTTGTACGGCTTAAATATAGCCAAACACGCAATTGTTGCCAACGATATGTGCTATTTGGTTGAAGGCTACACCGATGTTTTATCAATGTATCAGGCGGGTATTCAAAATATTGTTGCTTCTTCGGGTACATCGCTAACTACCGATCAAATCAAGCTCATTAAAAGATATTCGCAAAATGTTACCGTAATGTACGACGGTGACAACGCCGGCATTAAGGCTTCGTTCAGAGGTATTGATATGATTTTGGAACAAGGAATGAATGTAAAAGTACTGTTGTTCCCCGACGGCGAAGACCCCGACTCGTTTGCTAAAAACAAAAGAGACGAGGAAATCAAAGAATACATAAAAAGCAATATTCAAGATTTTATTGCTTTTAAAATGGATTTGCTGATGACCGATGTAGATGCAAACGACCCAATTAAAAAGGTGAGTTTGTTGAAAGAGTTTATCAACAGCATAGCAGTAATCCCCGATAGGCTTACCCGATTGGCTTACGTACAGTTGGTTGCCGAAAAAATGCAAATCGACGACGGTGTTGTTATGAGTGAAGTTAACAAGGCTCTTAACAAAAAATTTTACGATGCATCTAAACAAAGACAAACTTACGAAGAATATTCATTAGAAATCCCTGTTGCCAAGCAATCGCAAGCTGTAAAACTTGATGTTCACGACTCAACTTTCCTAGAAAAAGAAATTATTCGTTTGCTTCTGACGTATGGAAACGAAGAAATTGATATTAACAATGCAATTGATGACGAAGACAAAACGGTTAAAGTACGAGTTGCCGATTATATTATTGGAGACATAAAAAACGATGAAGTAGAGTTTACCAATTCAAGTTATAATCAAATAATTAATATTTGCTCCGATTTAATCAGCAAAAATCAAGATTTTGATTCGAGGGCTTTAACTCACAATGTAAATCCCGATATATCGCAAACAGTTATTGATATTGTTGCAAATAAATATACTTTCAGTCCTAATTGGGAAAAAAAGAAAATATATTTAGCTACCGAAAGTGATGTTTTAGACAAACTTGTACCCAAAACCTTACTTTCGTATAAAGCCAAACGCATCAATCAGGTTGTGCAAGAATTGTTGAAACAAATGCAAAATGAAGAAGACGAAGAACAAAAAAACAAATACGTAAAAAAATATTTAGATGTAAAAAAATGCTAGACGATATTAACTACTGGTTAGGCAGATATACTAGTTACTAATCTATTTTTTGTAAAATAAATTGAAGCTATGAATATAAATTTTATAAAATCTAGAAATTAAGGGCATCTATGATAAAAAATAACAAAAAAACGTATTTTAAATTATTTAATAATGAAAACAACAAAGTTGATTTTAGCAATTCTTGTTGCAATTGCTACACAAAGGGCTATATCGCAGCAACAAACCGTAGGCATTTTCTTTAACACTCCGGAATCGTTTAACGGTTATACTCTTTTCTCGCCCATTGTGGGCACGACAACTTACTTGATAGATAATTGCGGAGAAGTAGTGCACAAGTGGGAATCGACAAGAACCCCGGGTCTTAAGGCATATCTGAATACCGATGGCAATTTAGTTAGAGCTGCATCATCTCAAAATTTCGTTTTTAACGGAAGATGGGGCGGAACAATAGAAGTTTTTAATTGGGAAGGAGAAAAAATTTGGGAATACGTTATTTCCGACGATTATAAATGCCAGCATCACGATATTGAATGTTTGCCTAATGGGAACTTTTTGGCTATCGTATGGGAGTTACATACTTTAGAAGAGGTTATTCAGGCAGGTAGGGTCGATGCTGAAAGTCCGGTTTGGTCGGAAAAAATTGTAGAAATAAAACCCGATTATGTAAATGGAGGCGGAACCGTAGTTTGGGAATGGAGAACGTGGGATCATTTAATTCAAGATGTTGACCCCAACCTTGATAACTACGGTGTTGTTGCAGACAATCCGCAACGAGTGGATATTAACTATTTGGGCGAGGTTGAAACTGCTACCGATTGGCTTCACTTTAACAGTGTTTACCACAATGCCGAATTAGATCAAATTGTTATTACCGTACATAATTTGCACGAAATATGGATAGTAGACCATTCAACAACAACCGAAGAAGCAGCATCAAGTTCGGGCGGCAATTGCGGAAAAGGTGGCGATTTGCTTTATCGTTGGGGAAATCCATTGGCGTATAAAAGAGGCACCGAAAGCGACCAGCAACTGTTTTTGCCACATGATGCCAATTGGATACCAAAAGGACAAATGGATGAAGGCATGATTATGATTTACGACAATCAGGCGGGGACTCCTTATGGTCTTGATTATTCTGCTGTCGATGTTATTGACCCGCCTTTGTTGGACGACGGAAATTATTTATTCGAGAATGCAGCTTACGCTCCAGTTGCACCACATTGGACTTATACAGCCGAAAATCCAACCGATTTTTATTCAGATATTATTTCCGGAGCACGCCGTCTTCCCAACAACAATACTCTTATATGCGAGGGCATGTCGGGCAGACTTTTTGAAGTCGATTACGAAGGTAATATTGTTTGGCAGTACGTAAATCCTGTAGGGATGAACGGAATTACACCACAGTATTCTCAGCCTCAAATAAATGCTGTTTTTAAAGTAGAAAGATACGCTCCCGATTTTGAAGGATTTGAAGGACGTGAGCTTATACCGCAAGGACACATAGAGCCGGGTACATTCGTTGAATGCGAAATTTACGACGACACTAATATTGAAAATTTGTATGTTGACAACAATTTTCACGTGTTTCCAAATCCCGCAAGTTCGTTACTCAATGTACAGTGGGATTATACAAATGTTGATAAAATACAACTTACCGATATAAAAGGGAATTTATTAATAGAAACTCCGGTATACACTAACAGTTCAGTTATTGATGTTAGCTGTTTTAGCGAAGGAGTATATATAATTTCCCTATTTAATAAGGGCTATTTAATATCGAATAAACAAGTTATTGTTAAGTAAGTTGAAGCTATGAACCATAAATCTTATAAAATCTAAAAGTTAAGGGCAACTATGATAAAAAAGAACAAAAAAACGTATTTTAAATTATTTAATCATGAAAACAACAAAGTTGATTATAGCAATTCTTGTTGCAATTGCTACACAAAGGGCTATGTCGCAGCAACAAACCGTCGGGATATTTTTCAACACTCCTGAATCATTCAACGGTTACACTCTATTCTCGCCTATAGCAGGAACTACGACTTACTTGATAGATAATTGTGGCGAAGTTGTAAAAACATGGGAATCTGACAGGACTCCGGGTCTTAAAGCATATTTAACTGCTGATGGCGATTTGATAAGAGGGAAGTCGGTGGAAAATCCTGTTTTTCACGGAAGATCAAGCGGAGCAATGGAAGTTTTTAATTGGGAGGGAGAACGAATTTGGGAATACTCCATTTCAAACAACATCAATTGTCAGCACCACGATATTGTGCGTTTGCCCAATGGGAACTTTTTGCTTATTGTATGGGATCTTCGTACTAGCGAAGAAGCTCTCCGGGTTGGCAGGGTTAATGTTTCAAGAGATATTTGGTCTGAAAAAATTGTAGAAGTACAACCCGACTACGAAAACGGTGGTGGCACAATAGTTTGGGAATGGAAAGTATGGGATCATTTAATCCAAGATGTTAACCCCAACATAGCTAATTATGGCGTTGTTGCTGACAATCCGCAACGCATAGATATTAACTATTTGGGAGAAGACCCATTCTCTGTCGATTGGCTTCATTTCAACAGTCTCGATTACAATGTCGAACTAGACCAAATAGTTATCAGTGTGCACAATTTGCACGAAATATGGATAATTGACCACTCAACCACAACTGAAGAAGCAGCTTCAAGCTCGGGTGGTAATTACGGAAAGGGTGGAGATTTACTCTATCGTTGGGGAAATCCTTTAGCATACAAAAGAGGCACAGTAAACGACCAAAAATTATTTTTGCAACACGATGCAAGTTGGATACCCAAAGGACAAATGGATGAAGGTATGATTATGATTTTTAATAATAGAACGGGAACTCCTTACGGTCTCGACTACTCTTCTGTTGATGTTATTGACCCGCCTTTGTTAAACGACGGTAATTATTTATTTGAAAATGCAGCTTACGGTCCAGCCGAAACGCATTGGACTTATACAGCCGAAAATCCAACCGATTTTTACTCCGATCTTATTTCAGGTGCACGCCGACTACCCAACAATAATACACTTATATGCGAAGGCATGTCGGGAAGACTTTTTGAAGTTGATTACGACGGCAATATTGTTTGGCAATACGTAAATCCTGTGGGAGTCAATGGTATTACACCTCAGTACGCTCAACCTCAAGTAAACCCTGTTTTTAAAATAGATAGATACGCTCCTGATTTTGAAGGGTTTGAAGGTCGTGAGCTCATACCACAAGGGCATATAGAACCTGGAACATTTGTTGAATGCGAAATTTACGATGGCACTGATATTGAAATGTTATACGCTGACTATAATTTTAACGTGTTCCCAAATCCGGCAAGTTCATCGCTTAACGTACAGTGGGATTATACAAATGTTGATGAAATACAATTAAGCGATATAAATGGAAATTTAGTAATAGGAACTCAGGCACATACAAACAGTACAGTCCTTGATGTTAGTTGCATCAGCGAAGGCGTGTATGTAGTTTCCTTGTTATCTAAAGGCTATTTAATTTCGAGCGAGCAAGTTATAATTATGTAATTAAGTTTAATTTTGTAACAAGCAGTTGAATAATGAATATTAAATCATAATTTATGAAAAAAACAAAGTTAATTTTGGTATTTATAGCTACATTAATCACACAAGCGGCTATTTCGCAGCAACAAACCGTAGGAATATTTTTTAATACTCCTGAGGCATTCAATGGCTACACTCTTTTCTCGCCTTTAGCCGGAACCACAACTTACTTGATAGATAATTGCGGAGAAGTAGTAAACAAGTGGGTATCGGAGCGAAAAGCAGGTCGAATAGCACATATAACTCCCGAAGGCAATTTGGTTAGAGCCACAACATCCGAAAATACGGTTTTTAATGGGGACTGGGGTGGAGGAATAGAAGTTTTTAATTGGGATGGAGAATTAATTTGGGAATACTTTATCTCAGATAGTCTTAATTGTCGACATCACGATATTAAATGTTTGCCTAATGGAAACATTTTAGCTATTTCGTGGGAGTTCCGTACTGCCGAAGAAGCTATGCAGGCTGGCAGGGTTAACGCCCAAAGTGAGGTTTGGTCAGAAACTATTGTAGAAATAAAACCCGATTTTGAAAACGGAGGTGGCACCATAGTTTGGGAATGGAAAGCATGGGATCATTTAATTCAAGATGTTGACCCAAGCATTGATAACTACGGCGTTATTGCCGACAATCCGCAACGAATAGATATTAACTTTTTGGGCGAAAATTCACTCGCTTCAAACTGGCTTCACTTTAACGGTATCGACTATAATGCCGAATTAGACCAGATAGCTATCAGTGTGCATCAATTTAGCGAAATATGGATAATAGACCACTCAACAACGACCGAAGAAGCAGCTTCAAGCATAGGTGGTAATTGCGGGAAAGGAGGTGATTTGCTTTATCGTTGGGGAAATCCCCAGGCATATAAAAGAGGTACCGAAAGTGATAGGAAACTATTTTTGCAACACGATCCTAATTGGATACCCAAAGGGCAAATGGATGAAGGTATGATTATGATTTTCAACAATAGAGCAGGAACCCCTTATGGTATTGATTATTCATCTGTTTATGTTATTGACCCACCTTTGTTAGACGACGGAAATTATTTGTTAGAGAATACAGCTTACGCTCCAGCCGAACCACATTGGAGCTATACAGCTGAAAATCCAACCGATTTTTATTCTGCGTTTATTTCCGGAGCAAGCCGACTCCCTAACAACAACACCCTTATATGTGCCGGAAGGTCAGGAAGATTTTTCGAAATTGATTACGATGGTAATATTGTTTGGGAGTATGTAAATCCTGTAGCCACGAATGGTATTACGCCTCAGTACGCTCAACCGCAGTTAAATACTGTTTTTAAAATAAAAAGATATGCTCCCAATTTTGAAGGGTTTGTAGGACGCCAACTTATTCCGCAAGGGCATATAGAGCAGGGTACAACTACAGAATGCGAAATATACAGCGGTGCTAATGTTGAGAAAATTTACATCAACGGCAATTTTTACGTGTTCCCAAATCCGGCAAGTTCGTTGCTTAACGTACAGTGGGATTATACAAATATTGATAAAATACAACTTACCGATATAAAAGGAAATATACTAATAGAAACTTCGGCATACACTAACAACACAGTAATTGATGTTAGCTGTTTTAACGAAGGAGTATATATAATTTCCTTGTTAAATAAGGGCTATTTGGTATCGAGCAAACAATTTGTTGTAAGGTAATTTGGATCTGTGAAACATGTATCTTAAAATATAGTAGTTAAGGGCAACTATGATATAAAAGAAAAAAAACGTATTATAAATAATTTAGTCATGAAAACAACAAAGTTAATTTTAGCTTTTTTTGTGGCGTTTGCCATGCAAAAGGCTATGTCGCAAGAGCAAACCGTAGGTATATTTTTAAATACTCCTGATGCATTCAATGGTTACACTCTTTTCTCTCCTCAACTAAACACAACAACTTACTTAATAGATAATTGTGGCGAAGTTGTAAATAAGTGGGAATCGGATCGAACTCCGGGACGAATGGCATTTTTAACTCCCGATGGCAATTTAGTCAGAGCAAAGGCAACTGACAATACTGTTTTTAAAAATGGGATAGCTGGTGGAGCTATAGAAATTTTTAATTGGGAAGGAGAACGAATTTGGGAATACTTTATCTCAGATGATTTTCAATGTCAGCACCACGATATTGAATATTTGCCTAATGGAAACATTTTGGCTATTGTATGGGAATATCGTACCCTCGAAGAGCTTATTCAGGTGGGCAGGGTCAATGCTCAAAGTGATATTTGGTCTGAAAAAATTGTAGAAATTCAACCCGATTTTGAAAATGGAATTGGCACAATAGTTTGGGAATGGAGAGTGTGGGATCACTTAATTCAAGATGTTGACCCTAGCATTGATAACTACGGTGTTGTTGAAGACAATCCGCAACGAATAGATATTAACTATTTGGCGGAAAAAGCTTCAGTTGATTGGCTTCACTTTAATGGTATAGATTATAATGCCGAATTAGACCAAATAGCTATTAGCATACACCAATTTAGTGAAATGTGGATAATAGACCATTCAACAACAACTGAAGAAGCTGCTACAAGCGTAGGTGGTAATTGCGGAAAGGGTGGCGACTTGCTTTATCGCTGGGGAAATCCTATAGCATACAAAAGAGGTACCGCAAATGACCAAAAATTGTTTATGCAGCATGATGCTAATTGGATACCAGATGGACAAATGGATGGAGGTATGATTATGATATACAGCAATAGAGCAGGGACTCCTTATGGTCTTCAATATTCTTCTGTTGTTGTTATTGACCCACCTTTATTAGAAGGCGGCAATTATTTATTTGAGAATACTGCTTACGCTCCAGCCGATTTTCATTGGTCTTATACAGCTGAAAATCCAAGCGATTTTTATTCTGCACTTTTTTCAGGAGCAAACCGACTTCCCAATAATAATACTATTATTTGTGAAGCATTGACAGGACGCCTTTTTGAAGTCGATTACGATGGAAATATTGTCTGGCAGTATATAAATCCTGTGGCACAGGACGGTATAATTCCTCAGTACGTTCAACCTCAAGCTAACACAAATAGCGTTTTTCAAACCGTAAGGTACGCACCGGATTTTGAAGGATTTATAGGACGTGAGCTTATACCTCAAGGACACATAGAGCCTGGTACAACCACAGATTGTGAAATATACAGCGGTGCTAATGTTGAGAAATTATACGCCGACGGCAATTTTTACGTATTCCCAAATCCGGCAAGTTCGTTGCTCAACGTACAGTGGGATTACACAAATATTGATAAAATACAACTTACCGATATAAAAGGAAATATATTAATAGAAACTCCGGCATACACTAATAGTTCAGTAATTGATGTTAGCTGTTTTAACGAAGGAGTATATATAATTTCCTTACTGAATAAGGGCTATTTGGTATCGAGCAAGCAAGTTATTATTAAGTAAGTTGAGGCTATGAACTATATATCTTATAAAATCTAAAAGTTTAGGGCAACTATGATATAAAAGAACAAAAAACGTATTATAAATAATTTAGTCATGAAAACAACAAAGTTAATTTTAGTATTTTTAGTTGCGTTTGCTGCGCAAACGGCTATGTCGCAACAACAAACCGTAGGAATATTTTTTAATACTCCCGAGGCGTCCAATGGTTATACTCTTTTAGCGCCTTTATTTGACTCTACAACTTACTTGATAGATAATTGTGGAGAAGTAGTGCACAAGTGGGAATCGGATCGGCTCCCAGGTTTAGCTGCATATATAACAACCGACGGCAATTTGGTTAGAGGAAAGGCGTCGGACAATACAGTTTTTCTTAATGGGATATCAGGTGGAATAATAGAAACTATTAGTTGGGAAGGAGAACGAATTTTTGAATACACTATCTCAGATGGTTATTATTGTCAGCATCACGATATAGAATGCTTACCCAACGGGAACATTTTGGCTACTGTGTGGGAGTACCGCAGTGTAGAAGAAGTTATTCAGGCAGGCAGGGTTAATGCCCAAAGCGAGGTTTGGTCGGAAAATATTGTAGAAATACAACCTGACTACGAAAACGGAACCGGCACAATAGTTTGGGAATGGAAGGCATGGGATCACTTAATTCAAGATGTTGACCCTAACCTTGATAACTACGGTGTTATTGCAGACAATCCGCAGCGTATAGACATTAACTATTTGGGCGAGAAAGAAACCTCTGTTGATTGGCTTCATTTCAATGGTATAGATTATAATGCTGAGTTAGACCAAATAATCGTTAGCGTACATAATTTTAGTGAAATATGGATAATAGACCACTCAACAACAACTGAAGAAGCAGCTACTAGTTTAGGTGGTAATTGCGGAAAAGGTGGCGATTTGCTTTATCGTTGGGGAAATCCATTGGCATACAAGAGTGGTACCGAAAGCGACCAAAAACTGTTTATGCAGCATGATGCTAATTGGATACCTAAGGGGCAGATGGATGAAGGTATGATTATAGTTTATAACAATCAAGCTGGCATACCTTACGGTCTTGAATATTCTTCCATTGATGTTATTGACTCACCATTGTTAGAAGATGGTAATTATTTGTATAAGAACGCAGCTTACGCTCCAGCCGATTTTCATTGGACTTATACAGCGCAAAATCCAAGCGATTTATACTCTGTGCTTTTTTCCGGAGCAAGTCGACTTCCCAATAACAATACTCTTATAAGCGAAGGCACGTCGGGAAAACTTTTCGAGATTGATTACGACGGCAATATAGTTTGGGAATACGTAACTCCCATAGATAATAATGGCATTATACCTCAATATGCGCAACCTCAAATGAACTATATTTTTAAATCTGTAAGATACGCTCCAAATTTTGAAGGGTTTATAGGACGCCAACTTACACCACAAGGGCATATAGAGCCGGGTACAACAACAGAATGCGAAATATACAGCGGTGCTAATGTTGAGAAATTATACACCGACGGCAATTTTTACGTATTTCCAAATCCGGCAAGTTCGTTACTCAACGTCCAGTGGGATTATACAAATATTGATAAAATACAAATTACCGATATAAAAGGAAATTTATTAACACAAACCCCTGTATTTACCAACGGTACAACAATTGACGTTAGTTGTTTCAGCGAAGGGGTGTACATAGCTTCCTTACTGAATAAGGGCTATTTGGTATCGAGTAAGCAGTTTGTTGTTAAGTAAGCTGAATCTGTAAAACATGTATCTTATTAAATCTAGAACTTAAGGGCAACTATGATATAAAAGTACAAAAAAACGTATTTTAAATAATTTACTCATGAAAAAAATAAAGTTGATTTTAGCATTTATTGCTACGATTGCTACATTAACAGCCATGTCGCAGCAGCAAACCGTAGGAATATTTTTTAATACTCCTGAGGCATTTAACGGTTATACCCTTTTCTCGCCTCTAACCGGAACTACAACTTACCTAATAGATAATTGCGGCGAAGTTGTAAACAAGTGGGAATCGGATGCAACACCGGGTTTAGCATCGTATTTAACTCCCGAAGGCAATTTGGTTAGGTGCAAGGCGACGGAAAACGCTGTTTTCCACGGCAGATCGAGTGGAGCGATGGAAGTTTTTAATTGGGAGGGCGAAAGAATTTGGGAATACGCTATTTCCAACGACACTAATTGTCGCCACCACGATATTGAATGTTTGCCTAATGGTAACTTTTTACTTATTGTGTGGGAGTACCATACTCCTGAAGAGGCATCTCAGGTGGGCAGAGTCACCACAGTGAGAGAAGTTTGGTCTGAAAAAATTGTAGAAGTGCAACCCGACTACGAAAACGGAACAGGTACAATAGTTTGGGAATGGAGGGTATGGGATCATTTAATTCAAGATGTTAACCCCAACATAGCTAATTACGGCGTCGTTGCAGATAATCCGCAACGAATAGATATTAACTTTATAGGCGAGACTGAAAACTCTGTAGATTGGCTTCATGCTAACAGTGTAGATTACAATGCCGAGTTAGACCAAATACTTGTCAGCGTGCATCAATTTGGCGAAATATGGATAATAGACCACTCAACAACAACTGAAGAAGCAGCTTCAAGCTCAGGCGGTAATTGTGGAAAGGGTGGCGACTTGCTTTATCGTTGGGGAAATCCCAGAACGTATAAAAGAGGCACTGTAAGTGACCAGAAACTATTTTTGCAACATGATGCCAATTGGATTCCAAAGGGACAAATGGATGAAGGTATGATTTCAATATACAACAATAGAGCAGGCACACCTTACGGTATTGATTATTCTTCTGTTGATGTTATAAACCCACCTTTGTTGGACGACGGCAATTATTTATTCGAGAATGCAGCTTACGCTCCTGCAGATGTGCATTGGACTTATATAGCTGAAAATCCAACCGATTTTTATTCATATAATATTTCCGGAGCAAGCCGACTTCCAAACAATAATACTCTTATTTGCGAAGGCAGGTCGGGAAGGCTTTTTGAAGTCGATTACGAAGGTAATATCGTTTGGCAGTATATAAATCCCGTAGGCATGAATGGTGTTACGCCTCAGTACGTCCAACCTCAATTAAATCTTGTTTTTAAAGTAGAAAGATACGCTCCTGATTTTGAAGGATTTGAAGGTCGTGAACTTATACCGCAAGGGCACATAGAGCCGGGTACATTTGTTGAATGCGAAATTTACGATGGCACTGATATTGAAAGTCTATACGCCGATTATAATTTTCACGTGTTCCCAAATCCGGCAAGCTCGTTGCTTAACATACAGTGGGATTATTCAAATGTTGATGTAATACAATTAAGCGATATAAAAGGAAACTTGTTGGTAGAAATTCCGGCGCACACCAACAGTTCAGTACTCGATGTTAGTTGTTTTAGTGAAGGAGTGTATATAGTTTCACTGTTGCATAAAGGCAATTTGGTTTCAAGCGAGCAAGTTATTGTTATGTAAGTAAGTTTTATTTTGGAACAATTAATTGCCTTTGGCTCTTTGCTATTAGCCGTTAGCCTTTTTGTGGTCAGTGATGGGTGATGAGTGATGAGTGATGGCTTGTCCCGAGTATTCGGGAGTGATGAGTGATGAGTGATGAGTGATGGCTTGTCCCGAGTATTCGGGAGTGATGGGTGATGGGTGGCTTTTGTCAATTAGCCCCAAAACTTCGAGACTTATTGTTTATTGCTCATTGCTCATTGCTCATTGCTCATTGTTCATTGCTAATTGCCAATAGCCAACAGCTACCTCACATCAATGAAATACTAATGCTTATTCTTTGCTTTCTTTAACCTGAGCGTAGCAACTATTAATGCAATATTTTAAAAATAAGTTCTTTTAAAAGTTCGCCATGTGTTGCTGTATTGTTTTCAACTCCAAGAGCTTTTGTTGTGCATTCGCGAATATAGCTTATTATACGAATGGTCTTTTTTAGCGGATAGTTTCTCATTGCAACAAAAAACTCATTTTTATTGTAGTAGTTTAGTTTAAACTTGCTTACAATTTCCTTTTCCGACTTGTTTGGAAGCGAGTGAGCCAAAAGCAATTTATTAAAATGTGAAAAAAGCATTGGCAGAGTTTTAAAAATAGGATTTTCGTTCGGATTTTTATCGAAGTGTATAGCAATCAGATTGGCTTTATAAACATTTTTAAGCGAAATAGCGCTGATGAGTTCAAAAACGTTAAAGTCTTTGCTAATTCCTATATATTTTTCTATATGCTTTTCGTTAATAGTTTCTTTGCTATCAACATTAATAATGAGTTTATCTATCTCGTTTTCAATTTTTTCAAGGTCGTTGCCAACAAATTCCACAATCAAATTTACGGCTTTATTATTGATTTTATAACCTTTTTGAGCAACCCTATCGTTAAGCCATTGTGGAATTTGATTGTCGTACATTTTTTTAACTTCGCAACAAACAGCATTTTCGTTGTTTTCAAAAATTTTGACAATCTTAGCAGGAGGCTTTTTGTATTTAAAGCACATTGCAAATATTGTCGACTGTTGTGGATTTTCGGTATAGGCGATCAGATGTTTAATATTTTCGTCTTTTTTCAGGTCAATGTCTTGACCTTCTTTCAGGATAACAAATTGCTTATCTCCCATCATTGGGAATTGTTTGCAAGTGCCTATAATCTCAATAATGTTGCTGTCTTTACCGTAAAATATATGTTGGTTAAAATCTTTTTCGTCTTCGGTTAAAATGTTTTTAATCATGTGTTCCGAAACTTCATCAATAAAAAAAGGTTCGTCGCCGTATATCAAATACAATGGCGAAAAAATTCTTTTATCTATATTTTTTTTTATTGAGTCGACGGTGTATTTCATAATTAAAACTTGAGGTGCTTAACGGTTATACGTTTTTCTATTAGCTGCTTTAACGACTCTATGCCAAGCGAAACATGTAGTTCCATGTATTTTTGTGTAACAAATTTATCGCTTTCTTCGGTTTTAACACCGCTGGAAATCATAGGTTGGTCTGTAACCAAAAGCAAAGCACCTGTAGGTATGTAATTTGCAAATCCCACAATAAAAATTGTAGCAGTTTCCATATCAACGCCCATAGCTCTTGTGGCGATTAAATATTGTTTAAAATCTTCGTCGTGTTCCCAAACGCGGCGGTTTGTGGTATATACGGTTCCGGTGTAGTAGTCTTGTCCGAAATCGCGAATGGTAGTAGAAATAGCTTTCTGCAAATTAAATGCAGGCAAAGCCGGAATTTCGGGCGGAAAATAATCGTCTGAAGTTCCATCGCCTCTGATAGCAGCTATAGGCAGTATTAAATCGCCCAACTCGTTTATATGTTTTATTCCTCCGCATTTACCCAAAAACAGCACGGCTTTAGGTTTTGCAGCACTAAGCAAATCCATAATAGTTGCAGCATTGGCACTACCCATACCAAAGTTAACCATTGTTATATTGTCTTTTGTGGCACTTGGCATGCTCTTATCAAGCCCTTTTATTTCTACTGAGTTAATATCGGCAAAGGTGTGTAAATAGTCGGAAAAATTTACTAACAAAACATACTCGCCAAACTCTTCAACGCTGGTTCCAGTGTACCTTGGAAGCCAGTTTTCTACAATTTTTTCTTTTGTATCCATGATAATTATTATTTTTGTAGTTCGTAATTATAGTTTAGTCGGCTTAAGTGCAAAGATAATACATTATTATTTTAATAAATTAAATATAAAATTTAAAAATGCAAGAACTTAATTTTCCTGAGTACGATTTTACAATCACTAGCGATGCAAAAGGCGATTATATCTATGATATAATTAGGAAAAAAAACGTAAGGCTAACCCCAGAAGAATGGGTCAGACAGCATTTGGTACACTATTTTATTTTCAATTGTAATTATCCGCAAAGCCTTATAGGTGTTGAGAAACAAATAAAAGTTGGCAACTTGCATAAGCGTTTCGATGTTGTTGTTTTTAACCGAAACGCCAAAGCCTTGCTACTCGCCGAATGCAAAGCACCCGATATTGAAATTACCGAAGACACCTTCGACCAAGCAGCAAGATATAATCTTGCTCTTTCTGCCGACTATTTCGTTATTACCAACGGCATTGATACTTTTTCTTGTAAAATAGACTATAATTACAAGAGGTATTCTTTCCTTTCAGAATTTCCAAACTTGTTTAGCAAAAAATAATTTTATGAAACGAAAATACCGTATTAAAAGACATAAGTTGGAAGTTCCGAGCTACGAGTCCGGAATTTCGAGACTCAAAACTCCCGAATCAGAACTAACCCGAACCCCGCAACTCGCAACCCGTAACACTATTTAATTCTATGAAAAAACTTATCGCAGCCTTATTATTTATTTTTGTTGTTAACGTACCGAATTTATATTCGCAAGAATACTTAGAAGATGAAGACCCTCCAGATGCAGTGTTAAGCGGTAGTTTGAAAACCAAATGGGAAATCAACACCGAAAACAACAAAATGCGTTTCGAGGTCAGAAATGCACGTTTCGGGACTAGAGGCAGCTTGAACGAGCATCTATCGTACAGAGCCGAAGTAGATTTATCTGACGAAGGCAAAATAAAAATGTTAGATGCGTACATTAAATTCACTCCCATAACCAATTTGGATATATATTTAGGACAACGCAAAGTACCATTTGGCTCCGACTATATGCGTGATCCTGTGCAAAACATGTTTGCCAACAGGTCTTTTGTAGCTAAATATGTTAATAACGGATTGAGAGATATTGGCTTTGCGGCTTCATATAAGTTTGATTGTAAAATACCAATAGAATTGTGGGGCAGCATTATGAACGGCACAGGTGGCAACAATCCGGAGTGGATAGTTAAACCAAATTACTCTACACGATTACTTGTTACGCCATTAAAAAATTTGAGGGTCGTGGCTAATTTATACAAAGGGAATACAATTCTTGAGCAAGATTTGTTTATGATTGGTGGCGAGTTACGCTACAAATCGCAGAGGCTTTTAGTTGAGATGGAATATTTGGAAAGAAGTTACAACGATACTACAGCAACTAAAATACATCAGGATGCGTTTTATATTCATTCCTTGTATCACTTTCCTATAAATACAAAGATTTTCAAATATATAAATCCGCTTATTAGGTACGACTATATGGGCTCAAAGCTGTATAAAACGATAAATGCCGAAAGAATAACCGCAGGTGTTAATCTCGGACTTTTCCCAAAACAATTTTTAGGTGAAATTAGGCTCAACTACGAAAAATACTTAAACGGGTACCTGCCTATACATTTCGACAAGTTCACCGTTGAGTTTGTTTTAAGTTTTTAAGATTTTTCACAGCAACTGTACAACTGTTCTTTTTCTTCAATATAGCCGATAGAATTATGTGCGGCGTCTTGTTCGGCTAATTTAATAGAGCTACCTCTTCCGTGACCAACGGTGTTGCCGTCAATCACAACATCAACTTCAAACCCGATACTGGCATCAGTTTGACATAATACGAAATCTATATCAAGGTTATATTTTTGAGCAAAATTTATAACTTGCTTTTTATAGTTGGTATCTGTTTGCTCAACGTCTTCAATATCAATATAATTGGGAATGATTTTTTTTACAACAATATTGTACGTAAAATTATAGCCTTTGTCAATATACATAGCACCTATAAGAGCTTCTAAAGCATTGCCTTTTATGGAGCAGTTGTTGGGTATGGGTCTAACCGTGTCTATTGCAATTGTAATACCCAAATCGTCTGAAAGTTCGTTCAGTCTGTTTCTGCACACCAACCTCGACCTCATTTCCGTCAAAAAACCTTCGTCTTTTAGCGGGTATCTCTTAAATAGGTAATCGGCAATAATCAAATTAATAACCGAATCGCCCAAAAATTCTAAGCGTTCGTTGGTAACTTTATGATTTTTATGCTCGTCTATCGATTTTGACTTATGCCTAAGTGCAATATCGTACAGCTTAATATTTTTGGGGTAAAAGCCAAAAATGCTCCTAACAAATAGAAAAATTCTTCTGTTATGAGCATTGTACTTGATTAAGCGTAATTTATGTAGAAACAATTATTTTACAAATTTTTTAAAAATAATTGAGGCATTATGACCGCCAAAGCCGAAAGTATTGCTTAAAACAACGTTGAGGTCTTTTTTAAGAGCTTTGTTGTAAACAATATTAACGTCTTGGTTTATTTCGGGGTCATCGGTAAAGTGGTTGATTGTAGGAGGAACTATACCGTTTTGCATAGCCATAATAGATGCAATAGCTTCAATAGCACCGGCAGCGCCAAGTAGGTGTCCGGTCATCGACTTTGTGGAGTTAACGGCTAACTTGGAACTATGTTCACCAAAAACACTTAAAATAGCTGTAATCTCAGCTATATCGCCAAGTGGTGTAGATGTTCCGTGAGTGTTAATGTGGTCGACATCTGTAGTGCTAAGGTTTGCATCTTCAAGAGCAAGTTTCATACCTTTAATAGCTCCGTGTCCTTCGGGGTGAGGTGCAGTAATATGATGGGCGTCGCCCGTCATACCTGCTCCTGCTACTTCGCAATAAATTTTGGCTCCACGAGCTAATGCATGTTCGAGTTCTTCAAAAATTAATGCACCGGCGCCTTCTCCTAACACAAAACCGTCGCGGTCTTTATCAAACGGACGAGATGCTGTTTTCGGATCATCATTGCGAGTAGAGATTGCATGCATTGCATTAAAACCTCCAACACCTGGAATGTTGATTGCAGCTTCGGAACCTCCCGTTACAAAGGCATTAGCTTTACCTAATCTGATGTAATTAAAAGCGTCAATCATGGCGTGTGCCGATGATGCACAAGCTGATACGATTGCGTAGTTAGGTCCTCTAAAACCATACTTGATAGATATTTGACCGGCTGCAATATCTGCAATCATTTTCGGTACCATCAGAGGGTTAAATCTTGGTGTGCCGTCTCCTTGGAGAAATTCTTCAACTTCGTTGTACATGGTATTCATACCACCTATTCCGGATGCCCAAATAACTCCAACACGGTCGCAATCGACGTTGTCGTTTAACAAATTCGACATATCAACAGCTTCTTGCGATGCTACCATGCCGTAAATTGTATATAAGTCGAGCTTGCGAGCCTCTTTTCTATCAAGATATTGCAAAGGATCAAAATCTTTCACCTCGCAACCAAATTGAGTTTTAAATTTACTTGCATCAAAATGAGTTATAGGTCCGGCACCGCTAACACCATTAACCAACGACTCCCAATACGATTGTACAGTATTGCCTATTGGCGTTACCGATCCCAGACCCGTAACAACTACTCGTTTTAAATTCATAAAATTTAATGAATTATTTTAGACTTTTTTCTAAATAATTGATTGCGTCTCCCACAGTAACTATTTTTTCTGCTTCTTCGTCAGGAATTGCAATGTTGAATTCTTTTTCAAATTCCATGATAAGTTCAACTGTGTCAAGTGAATCTGCACCTAGATCGGTTGCAAAGTTAGCTGTTGGAACAACTTCACTTTCTTCTACGCCTAATTTTTCTACAATAATAGCTTTAATTCTGTTTGCTACGTCTGTCATTGTGATTAAAATTTAAATGTTTATAATCGGCAAAAATACAATTTTTTTAATAATTACCTAATTTTGTCATAACAAAATATATTTTGTGCCTATTTATTAGGTTATCAGTACTGAAAATGTGGCTTTTAGCCCCGAAGTTTCGGGGCTGGTGATGAGTGGTGGGTGATGGGTGGTGAGTGTTTCGACATTTTTGGCACTTCGATACGCCTTCGGCACTCAGTGACCGAAAATGCCTAACTCGAACATAACCCGCACCCCGCAACCCGCACCCCGTACCGCCAATAGCCAACAGCCAATTTGCTGGCGCGCTTTTGTAAAGCGTGTCAGCAAACTCCTAACTCGTAACTCTCCCGCACCCTGCGCCGCCAATAGCCAATAGCTAACAGCCAACAGCTAATGACCAACAGCAAATATATGTTTACGTGTTGATACAATGTTATTACGGATATTTTGTAATTTAGTGGCGTCAATTTGTTAAATAAATGAAAACAAAATTTAAGAAAATTATTTCCGGCATTACGTATTCGGGTGTTAAAAAGGTATTGTTATTTGTTGTAGCTATTGTTTTGGTTATGATAATGTTACCTAAACAACAAAAATTTAAGTACGATTATTTTTTGGGAAAACCATGGAAATACGACGACTTCTATGCTATAGACGATATTGCTATTCTTAAACCCGAAGACGAATTGGAAAAAGAAAGACAGAAAGTATCGGAAGAAAGTTTACCTTATTATACTCGAAATACCTACATTCAGGATAGTGTTAAAATAGAATTGAAAAACTATTTGTACAGCATCGATACTTCTCCGGAATTAAGCCATAAGAGGTCGGCTTTTTTTTCTAAAAATAAAGAAAAAATTTTGTCGTTAGGTAGCAGATTATTAGATTCGGTTTACAACAAGGGTATAATTTTATTGAACGAAAATGCTAGCGAAAAGCTAAGTGCCGAAAATGCCGATAATATTATGCTTATGATAGGCAATAACAAGGTTCAGGTACATAATAAAAACGACTTCCATAATATTGCATCGGCGAATAATTATTTTATTAACAATCTGAAAAATCAGCCCGAGGAGGTATCAAAACGGCTTTTGCCTGTTCTTCAAAGATTATTGACGTACAATATTAATTTTAGTCAAAGTTACACGCAACTGCATTACGATCAAAGCATCAGCAGAATTTCATTAACTCGCGGTGTTATACAAAAAGGCGAAAGAGTTGTTGCTCGTGGCGAAATCGTCAATCAAACTAAGTTTTTGGCTCTTGAAACCATCAGACAGAACTACGAATCGCAGCAGATTGACAAAAAACATTACACCAACACTCTAATAGGGCAGTTGATATTGGTTTGCATAGCTTTTGCCACAATAGCCTTGTATCTGTTTACATTTAACAATAAATTGTTCAATTCCGATAAATCTATAGGCTTGCTTTTGTTTTTAATTCTGCTTGTAGTCGGAATGGTGATATTATCGTTGAAGTTGGCTCCTGAGTTCTTGCTAATTGTCCCAATACCGGTTGTTCCTTTGATGATACGTCTGTTTTTTGATTCAAAAACGGCAATATTCGTACATGTTCTTGTTATGGTAATTTTATCATTTATAGTTCCCAATAATATCGTGTTTTTATTTACCGAGCTTGTTGTTGGTGTTGTAGCCATTATTAGCATTGTAAGTTTAGAAAGAAGGTCGCAGTTGTTTACTACATCATTAATAATTTTTATTAGCTATTCGCTGATATACACAGGCTTTTACTTGATACAAGAAGGAACTTTGCAGGGTATTAATTTCGTTTCGTATATAATTTTGTTTGTTAGTTCGTTGCTGACTATGTTGGTTTATCCGCTGTTATTTTTGTTTGAAAAGTTGTTCAGAATAACAACTAACATAACTTATTTTGAGCTTACCGACACAAACCATCCGTTGCTAAGAGAGTTGTCGCTAAAGGCTCCCGGCACTTTTCAGCATTCGCTTATGGTTTCCAATATGGTTGAAGAAGCATGTATAGCAATTGGAGCAAATTCTTTGTTGGGCAGAGTTGGAGCTTTGTACCACGATATAGGAAAAATCGACAACCCACAGTTTTTTATAGAAAACCAAACTAGCGGTTACAATCCACACGATGATATTGAATACACCGAAAGTGCAAAAATAATTGTAGGGCACGTTATTAAGGGTATTGAAAAAGCCAGAGCTCAAAGGATCCCTAACGAAGTCATTGATTTTATCAGAACGCATCACGGAACTAGATGTGCTCAGTATTTTTACAATAAATACAAAATTGCCAATCCCGATAAAGAGCCCGACGAAAAAATATTCAGGTATCACGGTCCTATTCCACAAACTAAAGAGACTTCTATTTTGATGATAGTTGACCCGGTTGAGGCTGCTTCAAGGACTCTGAAAACGCCTACTGAACAGAATATTGTAGAACTTATTGAAAACGTAGTTAAAACAATTATTGATGCCAAGCAGTTCGACAACTCGGAGCTTACTTTGCAAGAAATTGATATGGTAAAAAAAGTACTTAAAAGCAGATTGATGAGTATTTATCACGTCAGAATTGAATATCCGGTGGTTAAATAAATTATTCTTGCAACATTTTGGGCATTGTTACGTTATTATTTTCAAAAAACAGATTAAGCACTTTAAAGTCGAACGATTTTTGCTGATGGAATTTATAAGAAAAAAAATCTCGTTTGTGTTGGTGGCAATTGCGTTGCTGATGAGTTCTTATTTGTTCGGTCAGAGCAAAAACAAGTGGATGGAAAATGTTTTGGTCGAAACTCGACTTAACTATGGCTTTTTGATAAATCACCATTTGGAAATGGAAATTTATAACAGCCATTTTCCTATGTTTGAAGTAAATATAGGGAAAGAAACTTTTGGCAAAAAACGTTGGCATTCTTATTATTTGTATCCGTTTTTAGGACTTAGTTATCAGTATTCGCATTTGGGCAATTCTAATATTTTAGGGAGCTCTCATGCAGTTTTTCCATATATCAATTATCCTTTGTTTCGCAACGGTCGCGAGTCATTAAATTTTCGTGTAGGATTAGGATTGGCGTATCTTACCAAGTGCTACGACCGTATTGATAATTACAAGTACATTGCAATTGGCTCGCATATAAATGCGGCAGCCAATTTTATTTTGGAGTATCGCTACGAAGTTTCAACGCGGTTACAAACTTCAATAGGACTATCGCTAACTCACTTTTCAAACGGTTCTACCAAAAATCCCAACTACGGAATAAATATTCCCACAATCGATGCTTCGTTGGCATACCGACTCAAGCGAAAAGAAAATTACAGAGAGTATAAGATACTGCCCGACTTGTACATTTTTGAGTTTCCAAAACCTAAATCCTTTGATTTTAATGCAAACTTCAACGTTGCCTTTAAGGACATGGAAAACATCAACAACCGAAAATTTATGATTTACAATTTTGCTTTTACCACAATGAAACGAATTTCGTACAAGAGTAGTTTTGGTGTGGCTCTTGATGTAACATCTCACGGAGCCGATTACTACATGGCAGATTACGATAGCATTGAATACAAACGTGAGAGTCAGCTTCTTAGGCTTGGTGGAAGTGCGATGTACAAACTAAGCATGTCGAAATTGCATTACTACGGCGGATTTGGATTTTATTTTAGTGGAAAAGTCGTTCTTTGGGAATCGTATTTTAAAATTGGTTTACAGTACGATATAAATGATTTTTTGTTTGCCGATTTAACGCTTAGAACCAATTTTGGCAAAGCCGATTTTGTAGGTTTAGGCTTGGGTTATAAGTTTACTTACTATGGAGATGGAAGGAAGCATAGAGGTGGTGGGTGAATGGTGAATGGTGAATGGTGATGGGTGATGGGTGATGGGTGATGAGTGATTCGACATTTTCGGTCATTGAGTGCCGATATTGAGCGAAGCGAGATATCGGTGTATCGAAATGCCGAAAATGGTGGTTGGAAGTTCTGAGTTCTGAGTTCTGAGTCAGGAGTTTAAATACTCGTAACTCGTAACTCCAAACTTAGAACTAACACGCAACTCGCACCACGTAACACGCAACCCGCAACACGAATCCGCCAACAGCTAATAGCCAATAGCTAACTTTATCGGACAACAATAATTTTAATAATAATTTGTTACTTTTGAGACCATTACATAATTAAGATGAAAAAACTAAGTTACATACTGATATTATTTGTCGCTGTAGCCTTGTTGAGCTCCTGTTCCGATAGTCATTGGTTTGATTTTGCCAAAAGTACGGGCGAAATTGTCAGAATTGAGCGTCCATTGGAAGGCACATTTGACACTTTGGTTTTTAACGATAACATAAACGTTGAGATTACAATTGGCAACGAATATAAGTTGGAATTGGAAGGCGGAGAAAATTTACTGCCCGGGATTGAAACTTCCGTTAAAGATAGCACTATTACTTTTTCCAATAAAAACAGATTTAATTGGGTTAGGTCGTACAAGCCAAAAATTAATGCATATCTGACTTTACCTTTCATTTCGCAAATGAGATACAAATCGGTAGGCACTATAACCAATACGGGTACTATTATGCAACCTTATCTTGATATACTGGGGACAGGCGGTTCGGGTTATATTAAACTTAACCTTAATGTCAACGAACTTAAATTAGCTTTGGTAAACGGAGCCATTGATGCCGACCTAAAAGGCAGAGTTGGAGCTCTTTACGCTTTTAACGACGGATTAGGCGTTTTTAGATGCTATGAGCTTAATACAGGATTTTTGTACATTACTAATAAAGCTGCAAACAACTGCTACGTTACTGCTACTAACACTATTGAATACGTAATTGAAGGCGTTGGAGATATTTACCTAAAAGGCAATCCACCTAATATAAGCGGTACTGCAAGTGGAGGAGGAAAATTGGTGATGAGTGAATAGTGGTGGGTGGTGGTTGGAGAATGGTGGTGGGTGGTGGCTTGTCCCGAGAATTCGGGAGTGGTGGATGGTGAGTGGTGAGTGGTGGCTTGTCCCGAGAATTCGGGAGTGATGGGTGATGAGTGGTGAGTGGTTGGAAGTCAGGAGTTCTGTCCCGAAGTTTCGGGAGAGTTCTGAGTATCGAGTACCGTGACTCCTAACTCGTAACTCCTCACTCAGAACTAGCCAAAAGCCAACGGCTAACAGCCAACAGCTATATTGTTAAATATTCGCTTTGCAAAAGCGAGCGAGCGTCAATAAAAAAAATCTGCTGGCGCGCTTTTGTAAAGCGTGCCTACAAACTCGAAACTCGAAACTCGAAACTCCTAACTAACCCGCAACTCGTAACCCGTAACCCGCAACCCATAACAGCCCATTACTCCAAAGTGTCTCATTTTGAGACTTTAGCACCCGCTCGCTTTGCAAAAGCGAGCGAGCGTCGATAATAAAAATTTGCTGGCGCGCTTTTGTAAAGCGTGCCGGCAAACTCGAAACTCGCAACTCGAAACTCCTAACTAACCCGCAACTCGTAACCCGTAACCCGTAACTCGAAACTCCTAACTAACCCGTAACCCGTAACCCGCACCTCGCACCTCGCACCCCGCACCCCGCAACTCGTAACTCGCAACCCGTACCCCGTACCCCGTACCCCGCAACCCATAACAGCCAATTACTGCAAAATTTCTCATTTTGAGAATTTAGTGTTTCTAGTTACACTTCAATATTTCGGCTACTATTTTTTGTTTCAACATTTCGGCTAAGCTAACAACCACAGCGCAAAGCTCGAAGTTGCAACCAATTTTTAATTACAAATTAAAAATTGTTAAAAAATTTTTAACAATTTTTTAACATGGAAATAAAATTAATATACTTTTGTGCCTTATAGTTTTTCTGCAACACCTTGGTTCAGACAAACTAACAGTATTAAAACCAATTATTAATTAATCAATTCAAGCTATGAAAAAAATTGTACTCTTAGCTACATTTATTGTAGGCATGGCATTTAGCACTGTTTCTTATGGTCAAACATTAGCATACACGTTTGATCTTAACAACCTAACCTACACACAAGATTTTACTATCCCGAGCTACCCCTACGAAATTTATCCAACAGGTTGGAAAGGAATTAAAGCAGGTGGTACGTACCACTACTACGAAATAGGCGAAGATATTCCATTGGATTGCACAACCGGTGAAGGCGCAGATAATTCTGGCGTTTACCTTGTTGGTCCGCCTTATTATAGTAATTTCACCGAAAGAGCTTTTGGCTCAAGGGCTGATGAAATGATAGTTCCGGCTTTTGGAGCTGTATTTAAAAACAATACGGGTTATAAAATTATCAAAATTGATTTCTCGGGTTTTTGCGAACAATGGCGTACCGGAGGTTACTCTTACGTTCATGAAATTACATATTTTGAAATTAGCTTTAATGCTAACGACCTTTACGATCCTGATGCAACTTGGATAAAATTAAGCAGTTTTGACCTTAAAGAAATTAGACATGATCTTTCGACCGCATCACAAGGTATAGATGGTAACTTGGATGATAACAGGGAATATATTAGTGCAAGCTACGAAAATGCACAGTGGCAACCAGGCAGTAATATGTGGATACGCTGGACTGATGTCGATGACGATGGCTTAGACGCACTAATGGCTATTGACGACCTTTGTATTACGGTTACTCCTGACGTTAAGGCTATTCCGCAAGGGATTGCACACAATTTCGACCTTTACAACATGACCTATAATCAAAATTTCGACGGTATGGGAACCGGCGGGACAAACTATCCTACAGGTTGGTTAGGATTTCAAGGTGGTGGCAACAATCCAATAATGATAGGTACAACCCTTCCGATAGAAGTTACTGACGGCTCAAGTGGAAATGGGGGCATGTTCAATGTTGGTACATCCGGCGAAAACGATAGAGCTTTGGGGTCAGTATCCTTTTATGGGATGACGGTTCCGGTATTCGGAGCTGTATTAAAAAACAGTACATGCAGAACTATTTCAAAATTAGACTTCTCGGGCTATTGCGAGCAATGGCGTACCGGTGGTATGAGTAGCATAGATGAGGTTCATAAGTTTGAAATCAGCAATGACGCTACTTGCCTTAATGACACTAGTGCCACCTGGTCAAGGGTGAGCAGTTTTGACCTTAAAGAAAAGTTAACAACCACAAACGGTTCGTACGCAGTAAATGGTAACTTGGCTGACAACAAGATGCAAATTACTGCATCTGTAATTGTAGACTGGCCACATAACACAAAAGTGTGGATACGTTGGTCTGACGACCAAGTATTTGCCAACAACTCATTATTAGCTATCGACGACCTTTCAATTACAGCCACTTTGGCAGACCCAGTATTAAACGTTACTCGTCCCGATATAGGGGCTAGATGGGAACAAGGCTCAACTTACCATATTAGATGGCTACAAGCAAGTATTGTCGATGGTGTTAAAATTGAAATTAAAAATACTGCATCAAGCACTTGGAATACCTTAGCAGAAAACATAACTCCAACTAATGGCTTTTGGGCTTGGAACATTCCTGCCGACTACCCAACGGGTACCTATAAAATTAAGTTAACAGCAGGTTCAAAAGTAGCAGAGAGCGTAATTTTTAATATTGTAGCACCTATCCTACAAGTAGCACATGTATTTGACGTTAACAACGCAACCTACAATGAAAATTTCGACGGCATGGGACCCACCGGAACAAATTATCTAACAGGTTGGAAGGGAGTTGGTATATATCATGCTGGTGGTAGTAGCAATCTTCTGTTACAAATTTCCAACGGTGATCCAGCCGTTGCCGGCGAAGTATTCAATACCGGTTCATCCGGCGATACCGATAGAGCTTTGGGAACAAGAACAAACGAATCACAGTCACGGCAGCCATGTATCGGAGCTGTATTTAAAAACAATACCGGCTCAAGTATTAAATATATTGATTTCTCCGGTTTTTGCGAACAATGGAGCACAGTAGGATGGAATCCTATGTCCGGTAGCTACGATGAGGTTCATGCTTTTGAAGTCAGTTTCAATGCTAGAGATATTGACGATAAATTGGCTACTTGGGAATCTGTTAATTTTCACCTTTATGAAATTGTAAAGAATAGTTACCAAACTGTAGCTGTAGATGGTAATTCGGATACTTACAGAAAACCTATAAGTAATAATAATTATTATACAAACCATAATTGGGAACAAGGTGCCAATATGTGGATACGCTGGACTGACGACGATCCAAAAAAGGGCAAAAATTCACTACTTGCTATCGACGACCTTTCAATTGCAGTTACTCCGGCTCCGTTTATAAATGTTATTTCCCCAAAAACAGGAGATAAATGGCAAGGAGGCTCGTACTTTAATATTAAATGGTCGCATGCAGGTATGACCGAAGGTGTAAAAATTGAACTAAAAAATTTAACAGCCGGCTCAGAATGGACAACCTTAGCCGAAAACGTACCTATAAGTAAAGGCTCTTGGGAATGGGCAATTCCGCACAGTCAACAGGTAGCTTCGTACAGAATTAGATTAACAGCCGGTGGAATATCTGTGGAGAGTGAAATTTTTTCTGTTGAAAATAGATATATATTCATTGAAGCTCCCGGAGTTATTGGCGAACTTAATAAATGGGTAAAAGGCACTACACATGATATTGTGTGGGCTATAGCTGAAGTTATGTCGGGTAACGTAAAAATAGAACTTACCCGCAATGCATCTGCAGCTAATCCCGTTTGGGAAGTGCTTGTAGCTTCGGTTCCGGTAGCAAACCGAGCTTGGACTTGGAATATTACGCAAGACGCAAGCAACGACTGTAAGATTAGAATAACGCATGAATTACGCGATTATTCGGCAGAAAGTGTGACATTTAGTATTATAGACCCTGCAGATGTGCCTAAAATATTTATTTCCGAATATATAGTAGGTTCAGGCAATAATAAAGCCATTGAAATATACAACGGTACAGGTGATGCTATTAATTTGCCTAAATTGAAAGTTCTGGTTTATCCGTCTAATAGCATTTATAGGAGGGAATGGAGTTTTGGAACTCAATACCTTGCCGCAGGAAATGCTTATGTTATATATAATCACGGTGCCAATGCAGGTATTAAAGATTACGGCGATGACGAATATTCATATTTATTTGAATCTGTTAATGGTGACGATGCTATTGCAGTTCATTACGATGGTGTACTTTGCGATTTGTTTGGAAAAATAGGAGATAATCCTGCTAGCGGAGCTTGGGATGTTGCAGGTGTAGCCGATGCTACAAAAAACAAAACCCTGTTACGCAAGCTTAATGTAACTAAAGGTAATTACATGCCTAAAAGCTCTTTCGGAACAACAGCCGAAAATAGCGAATGGGTAGTTAAGGAAACGGATTATTTTGGCAACGTAGGTGGTTTTGGTGCAGTTTTAACACACGGTGCCAATACCGGCTTAGATGCCAGCTACGATTTACCTATAAGCGATGCTATTGATACTACATTCAATCTTATTATTAATAATAACACTGTTGATGTAAATTCAAATTTGAATAATGTAAACAATTTAGTACTAAAAGAATTAGGAAATACAACATTTACAATTCAACCCAATGTTAACTTAAATATTGCCGGTAGTATTTTTAGTAAGATGCCTATAGCATACCCGCCAAATGCTCCTGCTACTGCCAGCTTTGATGTTTTAAGCGATAATACGGGTACAGGCACATTTTTACACAATTTTACAGCAAACGGAAATATAAAAAGGTATATTTCGGGCAATGCAATTCTCACTGCAAATTGCTACCACGGTGTAAGTGTTCCGCTAGTACAAAGTGCAAATCCGCAAAGCGGTCTGTTTATGGGCTCATATTTGTACAGTTTCAACGAATCACTCAACCAATGGGAAGGTATGGGTTCATCTACTACTAACGCTTTAGACGTAACCAAAGGATATTTGATATACTATCCCGGCGATAATAAAACATACAATTTTAACGGCACTTTTAATTACGACCAATTCACAATACCATACACAGCAACGGATGCAGATAAAGGTTTTAACTTCATACCTAATCCTTATCCTTCGCATATCGATTTTTCAGAAATTGAAAATTTCCCAGCCAGCTTATCACCAGGTTTTTGGGTATGGGATAATGGCAACTACAGAGCTTATAACGTTCCTGCCGGAACGGGTACAACCACAAATTACGATACTATTTCCATAGGTCAGGCGTTTTTCGTTAGAGCCACAGGTGCAGGTATACTGTCACTTACCAATAAATGTAGAGTAGGCAATAAAACAGGCAAATTAACACCTTTTTATAGCACGGGTAATCAACGTAACACCTTACGTATAGCCGCCAATGGCAATCAGTTGCAGGACGAAATACTATTTGTTTTCGATAATAAATGGAATTTAGGCACAGACGAAGGCGATATGGTTAAAATGGTAGGTTCGGAAGAAGCGCCACAACTTAGCAGCATCAACGCCGATAACGAAAAACTAACGCTTAATACCTTGCCGTTAAATAGGTACGAAACAAATATACCGCTTAACTTTACACTCAGCGCATCAACACAAGTAAAATTTGTAGCCGATATCAGTAGTCTACAAAACGATATTACACCTTACTTGATTGACAAAAAAGAAAACAGAACAGTAAACCTACGTCAAAATCCTGCTTACACTTTCAATCATGCATACACAGATAACGACAACCGCTTTGAATTAAAACTTGTAAACGCCGTATATTCCACACCCTACGATTTGGCAGACGAAAACATGATTTATGTAAATAGCAATAATCAAATTGTTATTTCCATACCCGACATGCAAAACACCAAAACTATGGTCAATATATACGATATGCAAGGTAAGTTAGTTAGCAGCAATTCGGTTTATTTGACTGACACCTTCGTAACTCAAGCACCATTTGTTTCGGGTGTTTATATGGTAAGTGTGGTTAATTCAACGCAAACTGTGAATAAAAAGGTCGTTGTTACCCGTTAGAATAAGTTGCGTGGTACGTGTTGCGTGTTGCGTGTTGCGTGTTGCGTGGTTCGGGATAACCCGCAACTCGTAACCCGTAACAGCCAATTAAAAACAAAAAAACATCAGATATGAAAACAACACTAAAAACAATCTTACTAGTAATTGTACTAACATTAGGCGTACAATTTTATTTATCGGCACAAACGCCACCAAAACCACCTACTGAAGCCACTGACGGAGGAAAGAATGGTATCGTAGGAGGAGCCCCAATAGGTAGCGGTATTGTAGTATTGCTAACTCTTGCCGGAGCCTACGGCGGATATAAATTGTATAAAAACGCAAACGAAGAGAAGGAGGAATAGTGAATGCTTGTCCCGAGAATTCGGGAGTGATGAGTGATTGGTGATTGGTGGTGAGTGGTCGGTGATGAGTGCGACATTTTCGGTCATTGAGTGCCGATATTGAGCGAAGCGAGATATCGGTGTATCGAAATGCCGAAAATGGAGAATAGTTTCGAGTTCTGAGTTTTTCTCAATAGCCGTGTCTTTAAAGGCACGGCTATTGAAGCGAAATGCCGAAAATAGAGAAGACCCGCTCGCTTTGCAAAAGCGAGCGAGCGTTGATAAAAACAATCAGCTGGCGCGCTTTTGTAAAGCGTGTCAGCATACTCGAAACTCGTAACTCCTAACTCCTAACTCAGAACTAACACGCAACCCGCAACCCGCAACCCGCAACCCGTAACCCGTAACCCGTAACCCGAATCAGAACGGTTTTTTATACGGATTAAATATCATTGATTCTCTATGAATGTTAAAATTATTTACAACATGCATAAGAGCTTGTAGGTCGTTTTCTCTAAGGTAGTTGATAGCTTGTGGTTTTTTGTTGCACGCTTCGGCAAGTATGGCATATATCTTATAATCGTGGCGGACTAACCAAAGCAATGCATCTACATTGTTATCTGCGGCTCTGTCGAAAGCTCCTAAATGCGGGTAACCGTTAGCCATAAGCCATTCAAAACCTTCATTATTGCCGCGCATACAAATACTTAGAGCAGCCAATTCGGGATAGCCGTTTTTGGTAAGCCACTCCAATATATCTTTGTTGCCTGTGAGTGTTTCGGCAAATGCTATTACGATTTTCGGTTCGTATTCTAACAAGTATTATAGTTTTTTATTTAACTTCTAAAACTTTGATGATGTACAGTTCCAACAAATTGGTTAAGAGCAAACGATTCTTTCAAAGCTTTTGTCATACAAGCTTTTGTTGTTTTAAGAGCTTCTGGCACGGTGCTGCCTTTTGTAAGTTCGGCAGTTATAGAAGCCGCAAACGTGCAACCGGCACCGTGGTTGTAATGAGTCATTACTTTTTCCGACTCGAAAACAACAAAATCTTTGCCGTCGTACAGAGTATCAATAGCAAGTGTTGGGTGAAAATCTTTGCCGCCTTTAACTATAACGTTTTTACAGCCGAAAGAGTGTATTTTCTTGGCAGCAATTTCCATATCTTCAATTGTTTTAATCGGCTCAACATTTGCTAATTGAGCTGCTTCAAAAAGATTGGGAGTAACTACTGTTGCATGCGGTAGCAAGTATTTTTGCATTGCTATTGTATTTTCCGGAAACAAAGCTTCGGTTGTGCCTTTGCAAACCATTACCGGGTCAATGACTATAATAGGAGTTTTAATATCGGCTAAGGTTTTGCCAACTAACTCAATAATTTCAACGGTAGGCAGCATACCTGTTTTTAGTCCGTCTATTCCAACTCCGTAGAGAGCAGTCTTAATTTGCTCTTTAATAATGTTTATATCTATTGGAAAAACCTTGTGATCCCAATTTTGCGGATCCATAGCAACAACAACGGTAATAACAGACATACCGTAAACGTTTCTTTCTTCAAAGGTTTTTAAATCGGCTTGTAATCCTGCACCACTACTGGTATCCGATCCTGCAATT
>JAQVEX010000028.1 GCA_028697555.1 Lentimicrobiaceae bacterium
GCGAATCGCAAGCAAGAATGCTTTACACCTACTATGCTAAAGAAGCTGATAAAGAAGGCTACAAGCAAATTGCAGCCATATTTATGGAAACTGCCGAGCAAGAAAAAGAACACGCAAAACGCATGTTTAAATATTTAGAAGGTGGAATGCTTGAAATTACATCGACTTTTCCTGCAGGAGTTATCGGAACAACAGCCGAAAACTTGAAAGCCGCAGCTGAGGGCGAAAACGAAGAATGGACAGAATTGTATCCGCACTTCGCCGATGTTGCCGAAAAAGAAGGTTTTAAGGAAATTGCTACAATGTACAGAATGATAGCAAAAGCCGAAGCTATTCACGAAGAACGCTATCTGAAACTGTTGAAGCGCGTTGAAGAAGAAAACGTATTCTCGCGTGACGAAGCAATTGAATGGCAATGTCGCAATTGCGGATATGTACACAAAGGCAAAAATGCACCGGAACTTTGCCCTGCATGCTTACATTCTCAAGCATACTTCGAGCCAAAGAACGACAAATATTACTAGTAGTTTGGTAAAAATCGTAAGATTTTATATCGAAAATATCACACTTAAATTAGTTGTACTATAAGTACGACAAGAATTTTGTTTTGTCAAATTTAAAACCGTAAAACATTAATTTGTTTTGCGGTTTTTTGTTTACTTTGAGTTCAGTTTATAATAACAGATGTTAATTGAGTTGTTTGCTTTTTGAACATTTGTTTTAATCAATAACCCTTTAGGTTTCAATTTTGTTTTTTTCATTTTCTTTGCTTGTCCAAAGAAAACGAAACAAAAGAAAAGACTTTTAATTGAGTAAAATTTTATTGTTTTTTTGGTTCTTTTGTGTTACCGCAGAGTATTGAGTACTTTTAAAAATAATACGAAACGAAATAACACAAAAGAAGGTAAGATATATGTAAAAAAGTCTTACATTTGTAAAACATTTCTATTGTTAAAAAAATGACAAATAAATCGAGTGATTCATATTATACTCTACGAGAAGCCATAATAAGTCTCGGTTACGAATGGCAGGAGAAAGATTATTTTTTCTGTCATGGCGAACTTCCCATTATCAATGATGCCATTACCGACATGAAAGAGTACGTTGGTATTTTGCTGTGCGCCGACGGCGATATCGACATAAGCATCAACGAAGTAGATTATAATCTTACGGCATCAACTTTACTGATCGCACATCCTACGTCGATTGTGCATATTATTCGCTCAAAAAGGCAATATAAAGGTTTTCTTTTGTTTGTTGCACGTAATTTTTTAGCTAAAAACATTGTAAATGCTCAACTAGTAAAGCCTTTCCGTCAAATTTCCAAGCACCAGTACACAATCACTAATATTAGTAGAGAACAACAGAAAAATCTTATAGATATTTATAAATTAATTTATAGAAAAAAAGAAACCAAACAATCTGTGTTTCAATTGGAAACGTTGCGCAATTTGTTTTTGGTTTTTATTTGCGAAGTAGCCGAAATCTTTTTAAAAAGCAAAAAAGTTGAAAATCGTTCAACAAGAAATGAAGAAATTACCGATGCTTTTTTTAATCTACTACGCCAACCTTTAAGAGTAAGCGATAAAACTGCTTTTTTTGCTAATCTGTTAAACATCTCTCCAAAACACTTGATTAAAACCATTAAAAATACTACGGGAAAATCACCAGGTATTTTTATTAATGAAAAAATAACTGACGATGCCAAATTGTTGCTAGCCGATAACAGCCTCACTATCAGCCAGATTTCCGATAAGTTGGGATTTTCCGAAACTTCATCGTTTAGTAAGTTCTTTAAAAAGCAAGTCGGAATATCCCCATCTCAATTTAGACAACAACTTTAAAAGGTGAATTTTGGTCAACTACATGTGAATTTCAGGCAACGAAATAAACTCTATGTTTGTTAATTTTGTAAATCGAAGTCTGTATTATTCAATACTTTAGCCTTATTACGTGATAATACGGGATAAATCACTTAACCATCAAAAATTTTTTCAGAAATGGATAAAAAAAATGTTGACAATAATTCTCCCAAAAAACCAGGTATTAATTGGAGTAGTTTTTTGTGGACTGTCGCATTGTTGCTGATACTCAACTCGTTAGTGTTCCCTTACTTATTTAAGCCCAAAATTATTCACACAACGTACAGTACTTTTTTAAACAAAGTCGATTCGGGTTTAATAAAGCAAGTAAACATCGACGGGAATAAAATTTATTTTACCGCTTCAAGCGATACGATTGTTAAGAAAGACGATAGCAAAGACCTTGTTTTTCAGACAGGCAAAATGAATGATGCCAATTTAGTTGATAGACTTTTGTTGGCAGATAGTCCTAACGAAAACGGAAAAATTGAATTTAACGAAACCATTCCTCGCGAAAACTCGCCAATATTAAGCTTTTTGCTTTATTGGGTATTGCCTGGAGTAATTTTCTTCTTTATTTGGAGAAATGCAATGAAATCGATGGGTGGAAGGTTTGGCGGTAATTATATGAGTTTTGGAAAAGACAAAGAGAAAATTTATGCCGAAGACGAAGTGAAAACCACCTTTGCCGATGTTGCAGGACAGGAAGAAGCCAAAGAGTCGTTAACTGAAATAATCGACTTTTTGCATAATCCCAAGAAATACAGCAAAATAGGCGCTGCACTTCCCAAAGGAGTGTTGTTAGTTGGTCCTCCGGGAACAGGTAAAACCCTTATAGCTAGAGCTGTTGCAGGCGAAGCCAAAGTGCCTTTCTTTGTTCTTTCCGGCTCCGAATTTGTCCAAATGTTTGTAGGTATGGGTGCTGCCAAAGTACGCGATTTGTTCAGTCAGGCAAACAAAAAAGCACCTTGTATTATTTTTATAGATGAAATTGATGCTATTGGCAAAAGACGTGACGGAATGGCAAGCAACGACGAACGTGAACAAACGCTAAACCAATTGCTTACAGAAATGGACGGTTTCGACGGACGAAAAGGGGTTGTTATTCTTGCAGCTACTAATCGTCCCGAAAGTTTAGACAAAGCTTTGCTTCGTCCCGGTAGGTTCGACCGCCGAGTTCAGATGGAACTTCCTGATTTAGAAGGCCGAAAAGCTATTTTGCAAGTGCATCTTAAAAAAGTAAAACACGAAGAAATAGATTTAGACTTGATTGCTCGTGCGACGTCAGGAGCATCGGGTGCAGAGATAGCAAACATCGTTAATGAAGGAGCTTTGAGAGCCGTTAGAAATAACAGCAATAGCGTAACAACTAGCGATTTGGAAGAGAGTATAGAAACCGTTATTGCCGGAGCAAAACGAAAAGGAAAGGTTATTTCCGACGATGAGAAACGCGTTATAGCTTATCATGAAATCGGTCATGCTATGGTTGCTGCAATGCAGTCGCACTCGGCTCCGGTGCATAAAATCACTATTATTCCCCGCACATCCGGAGCTCTTGGCTACGTAATGCAGGTAGATGAAAGCGAACGCAACCTGTACAGCAAAGAAGATTTGGAAAACAGGATAACCACATTTACAGGTGGACGTGCCGCCGAAGAAGTAATTTTTGGTAGAATAACTACAGGTGCATCCAACGATATAGAACAAGCCACCAAACTTGCTCGTGCTATGGTTACCCGCTACGGAATGAGCGATGAGTTTGGTATGGTAGCTTTGGAAACGGTAAACAATCCATACTTGAGCAACGATACATCTTTGAGTTGTTCTGCAAAAACAGCCGCTCGTGTCGATGATGTTGTGCTTTCGATTGTGAAAAAAGCTCACGAAAAGGCAAAAAACATTATTATTGAAAATGAAGCCAAAATGCACGAATTAGCGGAATATCTTATTAAAAAAGAGACTATTACGGGAGAGGAGTTTATGAATATTTTAAAGGGTAATAATAAATAATATAAACATGGAATATTTATTTAAGAAAACAGAAAAAGCTATTAAACGATGGTATTTGTTGCTCATTGTTGGAATAGTATTCGTAATTTTGGGGATTTGGACAATAGCCACTCCGTTAAGTGCTTATACGGCTTTGTCCATTGTATTTGCTCTGGGATTTATTGTCGGAGGAATTACTGAAATTGGTTTCGTTTTAGGCAATAAGTACTATAACTGGGGCTGGGCATTAGCTTTAGGTATATTGAGCATCATAGTCGGTGTACTCTTACTGCTTAATCCCGCTGTGTCAATGCTTACTTTGTCATTTTATGTAGGATTTACTTTGCTTTTCCGCTCTGTATCAGGCATGGTTTCGGCGTACGAAATGAAACAATACGGCATTTTAGATTGGGGTACGCTTATGCTGATTGCAGTGTTAGGTTTGATTTTTTCATTTATTTTATTGTGTAATCCGGTTTTTACAAGCATTAACGTAGTTGTTTGGACAGCACTAGCATTTATTGTCTTGGGAGCTTACACTATCTACTATTCCTTTAAACTGCGAAAACTCAACAAAATGATGAGAGAGGAATAAAGATTAATTCTGTTTTTATATTGGAAAACAGTTAATGCTCAATAGGAGTGTTAGCTGTTTTTTTTGTTATGTGGTTGTAATTGTTATACTTTTGCGATGTTTTAAATTAAAACAAATAGTAATGTACGACTAAAAATTTAGACATCCATTAAAAAAGCGTCAACGATAACAATTACACTTTTTAAACATGCCCCAAAAAATCAGTAACAACACTTTATTCGCTAAATCCGTATCCATTATCACCGTTACTCTTAAAGGATTCGGACAAATAATGCTTCAAGAAAACCGGATTACAGGTTTACTATTTCTTATAGGTATTTTTTACGGTTCGCCTGTTATGGGATTGTCTGCACTTCTATCAGTTATATGCGGGACAAGCACAGCTTATCTTCTAAAATACGACAAAACCGAAATAAACAAAGGACTTTACGGATTTAGCGCTGCATTGGTAGGAGTAGCGGTAATGCTATTTTTAAAACCTGTGTTTTGGTCCTGGATTATCGTTGTTGTGGGTTCGGTGTTGGCAGCAATGTTGCAACACTTTTTTATTAAACGAAATTTTCCTGCGTTCACTTTCCCGTTTGTCGTGGTAACTTGGGTTATACTGTTAATTTGTAGAAATTTTTATACAGAAATATTAGCTGTACCAATGCCAACTATCGCTCATATAAGCGACTCATTCTCCGATGGTTTTAGGGGCTTCGGACAAGTAATTTTTCAAAACAAATTAGTGTCGGGAATATTGTTTTTCTTGGCTGTATTTATTAGTTCACCAATAGCAGCACTGTACGGACTAGCCGGAGCAATTGTCTCCGATATTATTGCATTCGGCTTTGCCGCACCAATAGACGATATAAACCTTGGACTATACGGCTTCAACGCAGTTTTATGTGCAATAGTTTTCGCCGGAAATCAAGTCAGAGATGGCATTTGGGTCTTGCTTTCGGTAGTTCTTTCTTTATGCATCAGCATATTGATGATGAAATTTCACTTAACGCAGCTAACGTTCCCGTTCGTCTTAGCAACTTGGATAACTCTTTTTATTAAGAATAAAGTTCAACCATCGTTGAAGTGATTATTTGTTTGAATTTCTTGTGTAAAACACAACTTTATTTTCTTTCAATCACTTTAAAATCAAGGGAATAACTAAAAAGTTTTAAAAACCACCTTACTTGTGTCAGTATTTGGCACATCTTTTCTGTAATTTTGCAATATCAAATATAAAACACAGCAAAATGAGTCAGAAAAGAAAAAACAGCAAAGAAAATACTTCGGTGCTTTTCAATCGTTATGTTTGGTTGGCAGAAACCATTCAGCGTGCAGGTAGAATTACCTTTGAGGAAATAAACGAGAAATGGACGCGTTCCAATTTAAACTATTCGGGCGATGATTTGCCGTTGCGCACTTTTCACCACCACAGAGCAGCTATCGAAGAAATGTTCGATATAAACATTGCCTGCGATAGAGGAGCCGGATATTATTATTACATTGAAAATCAAGATGATATTCGCAGAGGCAACTTGCGTTCGTGGATGTTGAATGCGTTTTCGGTGGGTAATTTGCTCAACGAGAGTAGGGCTTTAAAAGATAGAATTTTGTTTGAAAAAATTCCTTCGGGGCATCAATACCTTTCTCCTTTGCTCGAATCGATAAGAGATAACCTGACGGTTGAAATAACTTATCAGAGCTTTGGTCGCGATGAGCCAAGCACCTTTACCATTGAGCCGTATTGCTTAAAGGTTTTCAAACAACGTTGGTACGTTTTGGCTAGAAGTCCGAAATACGACGAGCTGCGTATTTACTCGCTTGACCGCATACACGAGTTGGAAATCACCAAACTTCAATTTAATTATCCCGCCGATTTTTCTCCCGAAAGTTTTTTCTACGACAGTTTTGGAGTTATTGTTAATTCCGGCGAAGAAACAGAAACCGTAGAAATAAAAGTGTTCGACAATCAGCGTAAGTATTTCGAATCACTTCCTTTGCATCATTCGCAAACTTTAGTAGAGGAAAACGGCGACTACGCAACGTTTCAATACACTATTCGTCCGACCTACGATTTTATTCAGGAGTTGTTTATGCACGCCGAAAACGTAGAGGTAATAAAACCCAAATGGTTGCGAGAAGAATTTGCCAATAAGGTGCGGGAAATGAGCGAAATGTATAATACAAAATTGTAGAGCCGTGTCGAAAGAAAAAATTGGCGATAAAGAAGGTGCTAAAAAAGATAAAGAGACAAGAAAACAATTACAAAACAAACTGTAATTATAACAGATAAAAGTGAACTTCAATGAAAAGCAAAGAAGCATTACAAAATGACTATCAAAAATTCATCGACTATCTGAACTGTGGTGTTTACGGATTTACTTTCGATGAATTAGACTCTTATTCGGTAGAAGAATTGGAAACAATGGCAAATTTCGGTTGGAGCGACGAAGTTAGCGAAGAGTTGTACGAAATTATTATGCGACGCAGAAAACGAAAGCTGAACGAAATATTTGTCTTCAACCAAGATACTATTCCGGCAATAATTGAGCTTAATAACAAGTTGGCAGATTATTGTCGTGATTTAAAAAAGGAGACCGAAGACTTGTACAGCCGAGTGCAACAATTAAATTGGAGCAATTTCACAATAAGCGGTAAGGTTATAATACAAGGCGGCGAACCATTTATCGATTGTGCTATTACAACTATAAATGATAATTTGCTCTCGTTCAGTATTTCTTCCGGCGAAGGAATAGAGCAATTAAACATGTTTCCAATTTTCAACTTTCATAATAACTACGCCGACAAAATTTTATCTCATAACACGCAACAAGCCGCCAAAGTATTCGACGAGGCACGAGATTGCCACATTGGCTATGCTTTTTATTTACTTTATCGTAAAAGCTGCCTTAGTTTTCAAGATATGTTGGAAATTTGCAGCTTACAAAAAGAGATAAATATTCGTTACTATTCCGATATTGAAAGAATTTGTGACGAAATTAATGTGGAAGGCGAATAAAAACATTGAAAACTATGTTATTTAATTTTAAATAATTAGTAACTTTGAAGGTTATAATTAAAAAAACATATCGGGGTAGCTGAAAACCGTACAGAGTAGGCATAACAACTTAAATTTATATAACTATGGCAAAATACAACGAAAAATTAGATGCTCTATTTGAAGAATGGAAGAAAGAATTTGAAAAGAATGGACATACCGGTTTTTGTTATGACGGGTTAATGTACAGAGGTAAAAGTTGGAAAACAGAAGATGGAAAAAAAACTTATTATGGTAAAGGTTTAGGGGATGAAAATTCCATGTGGTTGAATGCAGAAAAACGGATTCTTTTTCTACTTAAAGAGCCAAATAAAAATCCGGATCAAGATACACGTGAGTTTTTCCCAGGAGCTAATTATGGTAGTATTTCAAGACACTACAAAAATATAGCATATTGGCTATTTGGACTAATTTCATTTAAAGAAAATAATAATGCTCCTGAATTTGGAAAAATAGATTTTTGGGAAGATGTTTTTCCAGTATTTGACACTGAGCCGTACGCAATAGTTAATTGTAAGAAAGAATCAGGTGGGAGTAAAACAGATGCAGGTGAGTTATCAGAACACATGCAATTATATGCTGATTTTACCAGAAAAGAAATAGAAATTTTAAATCCGGATATTATTGTTTGTGGAGGAGGAAGCAATAGCATCAAAAATTTTGTAAAACAATATATCTACCCTGATATTGAAAAGATTAGTGATAATAACAATTGGATTTATTACAGCAAGAAAGAAAATAAGGTTGTGATAAACTCTTATCACCCTAGTTATTTTGGAATAAAAATTGAAGAAATGTACACACGGATGATGAGTGCTTACAAAGAATTTTTAGAAAAATACCCCAATTTTAGAAAATCTTCCAGAAAGTAACGATAGGTTCATTTAATCAAATTTAATTTATCCACCTTTTAACTTCATTCAGGACTGACTTACAATCAGTCCTGTTTTTTTGTTGTTTACTTAGGTCTGCAAAAATTCAAATTAAATTTAACTTACAAGTGCAAGTATTTGGCACAACCTATACATAACTTTGCAATATATTTAAAACTAGTTCAATTTAATGTATTACAAGTTATGAAAGTTAAAAGATTTAATTCGGACAAATTTATGGTTGTCCGTAAAGATGGCAGCATTGCCGTGCACCTTGATGAACATCCTGTTTCCGATTCGGCTTTATCAGACCTTTCGAGTCATTACAGGGTGCCAAGCGCTCTTTACGGTTTTCAAGAACGTTCAAAAGTTCAGTTTTTAGAACCAATTTTAAAGACTCTTCCTGATATTACAGCAGTTTTAGACGATGATGAATATCAAGTAAGAGCCATTGTACATCCAAAAAAAGAGTTTGTAAGCGATGAGGAGTTCCTACATGCAGCCGAAATTTTATCAAGGATTGACACCGAAGAGTTTAAAATTTTAGACATAGATCACTGGCGTTACAAAGGCAATGTTGAACGTCCCTTACAAGGCGGTTTACTTGTAAATGTCGCACTTCTCAGATTGGCTTGCATGAATGGAGCCACAGTTTCGCACTCAAGTTATAAAAAAACATTTAGTGCAATGCCACCAGTTAACTATTTAAAGTCGCTCAGACCAGCGTCACCAGTTGAGTTTCTAAACCAAGTTTTCGGCAACGACCGTCTCGCATCGGTTACAGACTTAGAGGAAATGGCTAAAGTCTCTTCAGTCGAAAATCCATTAGATTATTTTCCACTTGACAAAGTCTATCATCATTATTTAGAAAAAGCCAATCTCGATTTGAAAAAGACTTCAAAAGAGCTCAAAAAATTTCTATCATCAGGACTCTCATATTTCAACTGTTTCAACATCCTTAGCTATGTAACCACACACTATGCAAAACCAAGTTTTGAACTTAATCGAAATGTAGGTTCATTCTTGTCGGTTTCATCTCTTAAAGCTAATGAAATTAGAAAACTTTCACAATCACAAATCACTGCACCGGTATTTGATTCCAAAGCCATACAACATTTAAGGGGAGATAAGGTTGCTAAGTGAGTTGCGTGTTGCGTGTTGCGGGTTGCGTGGTTCGGGTTAGTTTCGAGTTCTGTCCCGAAGTTTCGGGAGAGTTCCGAGTACCAAAAATAAAAACTCCTTAATCCTTAATCAAAACTCAGAACACTCATCACCCATCACCCATCACCCATCACCCATCACTGACCACCAATCACAAAAAAGCTAGCGGCTAAAAGCTAAAAGCCAAAGGCTTCTAATTTTTCCTGCGTTTTTCTTACTTTTGCCAAATTAAAACTAAATCTTACACAAGGAATTACAGGTAAATGCTTTGCGTTACATTTTAATAAAAGTATAAAACTATGAAAAGTTTAATTGAAAAAATTGCTCAAATATCGGCACAAAAAGCAAGTCAGATTGATACAAAAAAAACGGATTTGCTCAAAATAGCCAGCAATTATGGTGATGTTGAACCTTATAACTTGTTTTTATATTGGTTTAATATGTTTCCTAATTGTATTGAGTTCGGTAAAAAAACCAATTTTGAAAAAGCTTGCAATCACATTATTTCTCACTACAGCGATGAAATAAAAGAGATATTTATTACAGACAAAAAGGGGGAAGAAATCGCAAATGTGGTTGTTTGGTTGTACGAAGATACACTCATCAATTTATCAAATAAATATGATGAAAAACCTTTGGTTTATTACAGAGTTACGCCATACGAGAAAGTTAACAAATTGGTGCAAGAAATCTCCGATTTTAAAAATGAAAAAACTCATATACCGAGGATTAGTTTAATCCACAATTCTTTTGGCTCTCTATCTACAAAAAAAATGAAAATTAAACATCCAAAGTTGACCATAAAAGATAACTACAACGATGATTTTCAACCTGTTCATAAAACCATAATAAACCGTTTGCAAAAAGATAATGATAAAGGTTTGGTGCTTTTGCACGGAAAGCCCGGAACTGGAAAAACATATTATTTGCGTTATTTGATATGTCAGCTTCGCAAAGATGTTATTTTTTTACCACCCAATATGGCAGCATCTATCACCGATCCGGGGCTTATAGAATTGCTTATGGAAAATAAAAACAGTGTTTTCGTGGTCGAAGATGCGGAAAACATCCTGATAGACAGAAATCAAACAGGTTCGTCGGCTGTATCTGCATTGCTAAACCTGACAGATGGATTACTTTCCGACTGTTTGAATATTCAAGTAATCTGTTCGTTCAATACAGATTTATCGGAGCTTGATAAGGCTTTGATTCGCAAAGGAAGATTAATTGCAAAATACGAATTTAAAGAGCTTGAAGCATCAAAAGCACAAGCTTTGTCAAACAAACTCGGCTTCAACAGTAAAATAGAAAAACCAATGACTTTGACCGATATATACAATCAGGACGAAGATTCGTATGCTCCGAAAATTAAAAAATCCATGGGTTATAATAAAAATAATTAATTTCCAATATTTATTATTGCTTCTACTATAAAATTAATTCCGCACAGATTCATTAAGTACTTTAAGAATTATAAATTATGACAACAGAAAAGAAAGATTCGGATATTATTTTTGCTACAATAGAGAAAGAAATTAAAAGTGATGCTTGGAATAAAATTTCTATGGAATTTCAATGGACGGAAGAGCTTCTAGAAAAATATGAAGATAAAGTCGATTGGAGTTTAATTTCATTAAACAGCGATATAACTTGGACTACATCGATGCTCGAAAAGTTTAAGGATAAAGTTTCTTGGTATCATTTATCTAATTACTCTTATGCAGAAATTGATAAAGCCAAAAAACTGTACACAGAGGAAAATCTTAGACAATTTCAAGATTATTGGGATTGGAATGAATTATCCGACAGTATCACTGACATTGAACTAATAGATAAGTTTATTGACAGGTGGGATTGGGATAAAATAATTAACAATCTTAATATTGAATACGGTTTGTTAAATGCCGAATTTTTAGAAAAATATATCGATTATATTCCGGTTTCGTCTATAATGAATTCCACGTTGTGGGAATATTTAGTTGATGATGAAATTGATAAAATTGAAGACAAATTGATTCTTAAAATTAAGAAAAGTAAACGTAAGAATGGAAAAAAAATAAAGGAAGATTCGGATTATATTTTTACTACAATTAGGGAGACGGTTAAAAAGGAGGCATGGGAAAGGATTTCCAAGAGTTTTCAATGGACAGAAGAACTACTTGAAGAATATGAAGATAAAGTTGATTGGGAAATGGTTTCACAAAACGATGACTTGGGGTGGACTGCGACAATGTTGGAAAAGTTCAAGCATAAGATTTATTGGAGTCATTTATCTAAGCGTGAATATCCGCATAATGCAAAGAAACTATATACAGAGGAAAACCTTAAGCTATTTAAGGATAATTGGGATTGGAACAAAGTATCAGGTTGTATTTCTGATGTCAAGCTAATAGATAGGTTTGTTGATTGTTGGGTCTGGAGTGAAATAATTGATAACGTGTGGCTTAAAAGCAAATTTTTCAATAAGAAATTTTTAGAAAAGTATGTCGATTACATTCCGATATCGTCTTTAACAAGCTCTCGTTTGTGGTCAAATGTAGTTTCTGACGAAATTGAAAAAATGAACGACAAATTGACCTTTAAAGTTAAGAAAGGAAAGAATGATAAATTGAGACTTATTTACGTTCTGAGGGAAGCTGAAATAAGAGAAAGTCTATCGTCGGATTATGAATGGACGGAAGAATTGTTAGAAAAGTATGAAGATGAAGTAGATTGGACTGAAATATCAAACAATATAAATATTCCGTGGACTAAGACAATGCTCGAAAAGTATAAAGATAAAATTGATTGGGAGATATTTACCGTACATTCTCGTTATAACGCTGATGTACTACATACAGAAGAAATGCTCACTCATTTTCAAGATTATTGGGATTGGAATGAATTATCATTTGCAATTTCCGACGTAAAACTTATAGATAAATTTGTTGATAGATGGAATTGGTCTGGTATTGTTAACAATAGTAACTTACAGGAAGATTTTTTCAATATAGAATTTTATAAAAAATATATCAATTATATCCCAATAGGTTCGCTTGTTTATTCTGATATGTGGCATGCTATGGTCGATGAAGAATATAAAAAAATAGAACAACAAATTTTATCTTATTTTGGTTAAGTAGCTTTTAGCATATTCGTGTTACGTGTTGCGGGTTAGTTTCGAGTTCTGTCCCGAAGTTTCGGGAGAGTTCCGAGTACCAAAAATAAAAACTCCTTAATCCTTAATCAAAACTCAGAACACCCATCACTCATCACTCATCACCCATCACCCATCACCCATCACCCATCACTGACCACCAATCACAAAATGGCCAATGGCTAACAGCTAAAAGCCAAAGGCTTCTACTTCTAATTTCTAATTTTTCCTACTTTTGTCAAATCAAAATTCACAAACAAAAAATTTATAAACTATGTTTGAATTAATATTTGGCATATCGCTACTAGATTATATCAGAGAAAACTTTGTCGTATTGCTAGACCACGCAGGTACATTTGCATTTGCATTAAGCGGAATACGATTAGCTTCCGAAAAAAAATTCGATTGGTTTGGTGCTTATGTAGTCGGATTAGTTACTGCAATTGGTGGTGGTACAACTCGCGACTTGTTGCTGCAAGTAACCCCATTTTGGATGTTAAACAGTTCGTACTTGATAGTTACGGCTGTGGCTTTGCTATCATTTATTTTTCTCAAAAATCTTATTTTCAGACTTAACAAAACCTTATTTTTATTCGACGCCATTGGTCTTGGCTTATTTACGGTGGTAGGAATTGAAAAAACCTTAGCTGTCGGTTATCCGTTTTGGGTTGCCATAATTATGGGTATGATTACCGGCTCGGTTGGTGGATTAATCAGAGATGTTTTAATTAATGAAGTGCCGCTTATCTTGCGTCGCGATATATACGCATCAGCCTGTATCATTGGCGGTCTTGTGTTTATGTTATGCTACAAGTTAGGGGTCGCCAGTGCATTAACAAGCACTATTACGGCATTAACCGTAATACTTATCAGACTTGTTGTTGTTTGGCTTAAAATTCAATTGCCGACAGTAAAACATCATTTTCCCGACGAATAAAAATCACCAAAAAAGATATGCAAATTACATTCATATTAGTCGGTAAAACCACCGAACCATTTATAATCAATGGGTTTGATATGTATTGCAACAGAATTTCAAACTATATTCAAAATTCCTGTATCGTCATACCTGACGTAAAAAAAAGCAAAAGCACAGATGTAAACCTTATAAAGCAAAAAGAAGCCAACGAGATACTCAAAAAAATACCGCCACAGTCGTACGTGGTTTTGCTTTCCGAACGAGGCAAAGGATATACTTCTATTGAGTTTTCAAAATTTATTGCACACAAGATGCAAATTAGCGTTAAGAACTTGGTATTTATCGTTGGCGGAGCCTATGGAGTTGACAAAACCGTTGAAGATAGAGCTGATGCAATAATATCTTTTTCCAAAATGACTTACACGCATCAGTTCATCAGGCTTATGCTGTCGGAGCAGATATACAGAGCCTTTACCATTATAAATAATGAACCTTACCATAATGAATGATATTAAAAAATTAGTGTTTTCAACTCACAACAAGAACAAACACGCAGAGTTACAGGCAATTTTGCCTGACTATAAAATTTTAAATCTCTACGATTTGGGCTGCGATACCGAAATTCAGGAATCGGGGACAACATTGGAGGAAAACGCATTTATAAAAGCGGAATTTGTTTACAAAAAATATGCAATCGACTGTATAGCCGATGATACAGGTTTGGAAGTCGATTTTTTGAACGGAGCACCCGGCGTACATTCTGCTCGTTATGCCGGCGATAGCTGCGATGCCAAAGCTAATGTTCAAAAGCTTTTGCATAATATGCAAGATGCTGATAACCGTTCGGCGAGATTTAAAACGGTGATAGTCTTGTTTTTAGACGGAAAACCTTATTATTTCAACGGAATTATTGAAGGAACAATTATAAGAGAGCCACGCGGTAACAACGGCTTTGGCTACGACCCTGTTTTTGTTCCTAAGGGCTACGACAAAACATTTGCTCAAATGGATGCAAAAGAAAAAAACACTATAAGCCATAGAGCTCTAGCCGTTAAGCACTTAGTCGAGTTTTTGCAAAAATTATAATAAGTATGTACAATCCTTAAAATTCAAACAAGCCAATATTTTCTTTTATATTATAACTTTGCAGAAAAATGATGTCAGCTAATTTCAATATAAAACTCGTTTTTTGTTCGATAATATTATTCCTATTTTTCGGACACACAAGTACTTATTCGCAAAAAGTCGTAGCTCCTATACTTCAAGGCGAACAAGCGTGGGTCGATTCGGTTTACAACACACTAAACTTAAAACAAAAAATAGGTCAGTTGATGATGCTTAGGACAAGTTCCGGCATATCGCAAAAGGAAGTAGCTGCATTGAAAGAAAAAATCAGTGAAAATTCGGTTGGAGGAGTTTGTTTTTTCAAAGGACATCCGCAGCAGCAGTACGAGCTGACTCAGGTTCTGAAAAAATCATCATCATTGCCATTAATGGTAGCAATGGATGCAGAGTGGGGAGCATCAATGAGGTTGAATAGTTTGATTTCGTTCCCTAAACAAATGAGCGTAGGAGCCGTTGAAGACAGCACAGCAGTCGCAGAGTGGAGTAGGGCGATAGCACAGCAATTAAACGTATTGGGCGTTAATGTGAGTTTTTCGCCGGTGGTCGATTTAAACAGCAATCCGCAAAATCCTGTTATTAACGTCAGAGCCTTTGGCGAAAACAAGCACAGAGTAACCAAGCAAGCAGAAATAATGACAAAAATTTTGCAGGAAAACGGCATTATGAGTGTAGCAAAGCATTTCCCTGGTCATGGCGATACCGAAACCGATTCGCATTACGAATTACCTGTCGTAAACCACGATTTGAACACAATTCTAAACGATGATATTTATCCTTATAAACCGCTTATAGACAACGGAATTAAAGGCGTTATGATTTCGCATATTTACCTGCCTGCCATTGACGAAAAACCTGTACCTGCAACCTTGTCGGAGGCAATTGTTACCGACATTCTGAAAGAAAAACTAGGTTTTAAAGGAATTATTTTTACCGACGGATTGGAAATGAAAGCCGTTACCGATTACGTTGAACCCGGAAAGTTAGAATTTATGGCTATTAAAGCCGGCAATGATGTTTTGCTTTTACCTGTTGATGTCAAATTGGCTGTTAGAACCATTGAAAAGGCAGTCAAATCAGGCGAGTTGCCTATGTCGCGAGTAGAAGAAAGTTGTAAAAAAGTGCTTAGCTTTAAGTATCATTTGCTTATAAATGAAACAACTTACAAATTGGGCAAAAATGTCGTTAATACCCTTAATGCCAATCATTTTGCCGATGTTAACGAGCTGATATATTCTCAATCTATAAGTCTAATTAAAAATTCAGATGATATTGTTCCCGTGCAAAACGCAGACACATCTAGGATATATACAATTTCTTTTAGCAGGGACAGTTTTTCAGGATTTTCGTCGAATATACCGAGAAATCTCAAATCCAAGCATATTACAGTTAAGCCTTCTGAAATAAATAGCAACAAAAAGAAAATATTAGACAAAATATCCGATGCCGATGTTGTTATTATCAATGTTGAGGGAAGCCAGTTTAGCGTGAAAAACAATTACGGCATATCTTCCGAACTTGTAAATTTTGTTGAGCAAATTGCAGGCAAACACAATACTGTGCTGACTGTCTTGGGCTTGCCTTACGCTGTTAGTGCGTTTAACAAAACCGATTTGTTTAAAGCAATTATAGTTACATACGAAAACAATGTACACGTCCGTTCGGAATTGGCAAATCTGATTTTTGGCGAAAAAGTTTTCAAAGGAGTTTTACCTGTCAGCATCAACGATGATTTCCCCGAAGGGACAGGCATTAAGACTGTTTTACGCAAAAAGTCTGATAATATCATCAAGTTTAACAAGGTTAAAAACAACATTGAAAATATAATTTACAACGGCATTAGCGAAAAAGCATTTCCGGGATGTCAATTATGTGTAGTTAAAGATGGCGAGATGCTGATAAACAAGTCGTATGGCACAACCGATTACGTAAATAACATTAAGGTCGATAATAATCATTTGTACGATATTGCGAGTATTACCAAAATAATGGCTACAACGCTTGCTATGATGAAACTCTACGACCAAGGAGCATATAAATTGAATGATAAACTATCGTCGAAGTTGGATTTTTTGAAAGACACCAATCTTGAGGACATTACCTTTAAGCAGATATTGTCTCACAATTCGGGCTTACCGGCTTGGATAAATTTTTCTTACTTGGTTTTAATCGATGGAAAAATTGACACAACTGTCGTAAAAACTCGGTATTCGGAAGAATTTCCTGTAAAAGTTGCAGAAAATATGTTCGTTTCCAAAAATATCAAACAAATGATTTTCGACAGCATATTAAATAGCGAGCTCAAAAAAAAGGAATATCTGTACAGCGATTTGGGAATGATTTTACTTAAAGAATTTATTGAACTCAAGACCAATCAGCCTTTTGAAGAATATATGGCTGAAAACTTTTACGAGCCCTTAGAATTAAAACACACAACATTTTTGCCTTCCCAAACTCGAAAAAAATCTGAAATAGTACCTACCGAAAATGACACAATAATGCGAAAACAGGTGATTTGCGGAACCGTCCACGACCCGACAGCTGCCTTATTGGGCGGAGTTTCCGGGCATGCCGGCTTGTTTTCAAATGCTTCTGATGTTGCCGTTGTTATGCAAATGCTTTTGCAAGATGGCGAATATAACGGAGTGCAATTTATCAATCCTATTACTGTCAAGCAGTTTACAACAAGGTATTACAAAAAGAATAGGAGAGGCTTAGGTTTCGATATGCGACAAATTCCTGCAAAATCGGCGGGACCTGCATCGGAATTTGCGAGTATCGATAGTTTCGGTCATACTGGCTTTACAGGTACAATTACTTGGGCTGACCCTGAAAATAATCTGCTTGTGGTTTTTCTTTCAAATAGGGTTAATCCCTATCCTTCACCCAATAAGTTGGTATCTATGGGCATAAGGTCGAAAATACAAGACGAACTTTATAAAGCATTCAAATAATTTTGTAATAAAAAAGTGAAATATTTTTTTGCAGATAATAAAAAAGAATTACCTTTGCAAACTCAATTAGCGGATGTGGCGTAATTGGTAGCCGCGCTAGACTTAGGATCTAGTGTCGAGAGACGTGGGGGTTCGAGTCCCTTCATCCGCACAAAAAAAAGAGTATTGCTGAAGCAGTACTCTTTTTTTGTGCTTAGCTATTAGCCATTTGCAATGTGCAATTAACAATTATGGGCTATTAGCTTTTGGCTCTTAGCCATTGGCTTAAGCCAGCCAAAGGTTAACAGCCAACAGCTAAAGGCTTTTAACTTCTAATTTCAGCCTTGACTTTTTGGTTCTTTTGTATCACCCGAGAACCGTACAAACGGTTCGAGAGCATTGAGTTTCTTTAAAATCAATACGAACGAAATAACACAAAAGAACATAAAAAGATTGAAACTAATAAAGCTAAAATTTGCTACACACTATTTGTAAAATCGTGTGAGCGCGTGCTAATAGCCAACAGCCAATAGCTAACGGCTAATAGCTAACAGCTAACAGCTAACAGCCAATAGCCACTTACAATATAAAATACCTGTCCCTAATTATCATTTATTTTAACATATGCAAAAAAATATATATTTTTTTGTAATTAATTAAATAAAAAATATACTTTTACAGGCAAAATTAGTTTACTCAAAATTAGTGAAAAATAGGTGCTAATTATGGCTAAAATCAGGACTGTAAAAGACTTTTTCATGATGTATGTCGATGGATTTAAGAACATGTCGAAGACGTCTAGGTTGTTGTGGGTAATCATCTTGGTTAAATTATTTATAATGTTTGCCATACTCAAGGTGTTTTTCTTTCCAAACTTCTTAAATTCGGTTGCTTCTACAGAACAAGAAAAGGCAGAATACGTCATTGATAAGCTCACTCAGGATTAGCATCTATTTACCACAAAAATTAAAACTCTTAACTTATGGATGTATCATTAATTGATTGGTCGAGAGCGCAATTTGCTCTTACAGCTATGTACCACTGGGTATTTGTTCCGCTTACATTAGGGTTGGGATTACTTATGTGTATTTACTCAACCTACTACTACAAAACCGGTGATGAAAAATGGAAATCTACAACAAGGTTTTGGCAAAAATTATTTGCGATAAACTTTGCCGTTGGTATTGCTACCGGTTTGATTTTGGAATTTGAATTCGGCACCAATTGGAGCAATTACTCTTACTTTGTAGGCGATATCTTTGGTGCTCCGCTTGCTATTGAAGGTATTGTGGCTTTCTTTATTGAAGCGACTTTCTTTGCCGTTGTATTTTTCGGTTGGGACAGGGTCAGCAAGAAGTTTCACCTTGCATCAACTTGGATTGCCGTTTTTGGAGCCACGCTGTCGGCATGGTGGATACTTGTTGCCAACTCATGGATGCAGTATCCTGTAGGTATGCACTTTAATCCCGAAACCGCACGCAACGAAATGAACGATTTTATTGCTGTGGCATTCTCGCCTGTGGCAGTAAACAAATTTTTGCACACCGTACTTTCGTGCTGGGTGCTTGGTTCCGCATTTGTAGTAGGTCTTAGCAGTTGGTACTTGCTCAAAAAAAAGCATATCGACTTTAGCATACGTTCAATAAAAATTGCTGCCATTGTCGGTCTGACTGCTACAGTTCTGACAGCGCTTACAGGACACTATTCAGGACAAAAAGTAGCAAGACATCAACCTATGAAACTAGCTGCAATGGAAGGCTTATATAACGGCAAAAACAAAGCCGACATAGTGGGTTTCGGCGTTCTTAAGTCCGATAAGGTGTACAACGACGGTAAAGACCCGTTTGTATTTAAGGTAGATGTTCCAATACCCGGATTTTTATCTTTCATGTCCTTCGACGATTTTAATTCGTTTGTGCCCGGAATCCAAGATATTATTGACGGCTACACACTTTCAGACGGAACTGTATATCCATCATACGAGGAGAAAGCAGCACAGGGCAAATTAGCTCAGCAGGCTCTCCGCAATTATCGCCAAGCAATGAAAGACAACGATGAAGAAGCCAAAATTATCAATAAGGCTGTTTTAGACGAAAATATAAAATACTTCGGTTACGGATTTTTCAACAGTCCCGAAGAAACCATTCCGCCTGTGGCTCTCACCTTTTACACATTCCATATAATGGTAGCGCTTGGTTTGTTTTTTATAGCATTTTTTGCAATTGTGTGGTATTTGAATAAAAAAGGCACTTTGCAAAAGGTAAAATGGCTACTGTGGCTTGGGGTAATTTCAATACCATTGGCTTACATAACTTCGCAATCGGGTTGGATTGTTGCCGAAGTAGGTCGTCAGCCATGGAGTATTCAAGATGTGTTACCTTTGTCTCACTCGGTGTCAAACATTCCTGTTGCCAACGTAAAGACAACATTTTTCATATTCCTTGGAATATTTACAATCTTTCTCATTGCCGATATAGGTATTATGATAAACACTATCAGAAAAGGACCCGAAGCTGTTGACGAAAGCAAGGGCTATTAATTTTTGTATAACTATAAAAATAGAATAATAATATGGATTACGGATTTTTTCAACATTATTGGTGGTTTTTAATTTCGCTCTTAGGTGCATTATTAGTGTTTTTAATGTTTGTTCAGGGCGGACAATCACTCATATACAGATTAGGTAAAACAGACGATGAACTAAAGCTTATGCTTGATGCTTTGGGTAAAAAATGGGAGCTTACTTTTACTACCTTGGTTACCTTTGGTGGTGCATTTTTCGCATCTTTTCCGCTGTTTTACTCTACAAGTTTTGGCGGAGCTTATTGGGTATGGATTCTGATACTCTTAAGTTTCGTTATACAAGCTGTTTCTTTCGAGTTTATCCACAAAAAAGGCAATTTGCTTGGTAAAAATACTTACAAGGCATTTCTTTTTACCAACGGCTTGTTGGCTCCAATACTCATAGGAGCAGCGGTATCTACCTTCTTTTTTGGAGCAGAATTTACAGTAAACAGATGTAATATTACCGACATCAACAATCCTATCATTTCACAGTGGAGCACTAAATGGCACGGCTTGGAAGCTATTTGGGGAAGTACGCTACCCGGTGGGTTTCATCTCTGGAATGTAGTCTTAGGTTTGGCTATATTCTTTCTTGTTCGAGCACTCGGAGCTTTGTACTTTATCAACACCATACGCAATGAAGAGATAGAGAGTAGGGCTCGCAAACATGTACTTATAAATGCTGTTGCATTTCTGATTTTCTTTTTGCCTTATCTTGTTCGACTATTATTGAAAGATGGATGGACAGGTCAACCCGACCATACTGTTGTGATTGAGGAATATAAATATCTGAACACGCTTTTGGCAAATTGGTGGATGATTGTGATTTTGTTGGTAGGAGTAGTTGGCGTATTGTACGGCTTTGTTTTGGGTGCTTTCAGCAAAACAAATCGTAGAGGCTTTTGGTTTGCAGGTGCAGGAACGGTCTTTGTAGTATTAATAGTATTACTAACAGCCGGTTTCAACGGTTCGGCGTATTATCCTTCGCTAAGCGATCCGAATTCATCACTAACAATAGCCAATTCATCGTCTAGCTTATTCACGCTAAAAACAATGAGTGTAGTATCATTGTTTATACCATTTGTTTTGGCGTATATTTCATACGTGTGGAAGAAGATGAACTTTCATATTTAGGTTAGTTTCGAGTTCTGAGTATTGAGTTTGGAGAGTCGGAACTCAGAACTCAGAACTCAGAACTCAGAACTCAGAACTTCTAACTTCTAATTTCTAACTTCTGAATCTCGTCACTTAGCTCAATCCACTCATTGTAGGCTTCGTTTAGTTGATTTTCAGTTTCTTCAAATTGTTTGCTAAACTCAATTATTTCTTCATTGCTTAAATTACCGCTACTAAGTTTGTTGGTAATTTCGTCTTTATCTGTTTCCAATTTATGCAATAGTTCTTCCAACTCTTCAAGGCGTTTTAATTGCTTGTATGTTGGTTTTCTGACTTTAGGAGTACTAACTGTAGCTTCTGTTTTCTTGTTTTCCGTTTCCGAGCTTAAACGTCTTTGTCTTTTTTCTTCTTTTGTCTTTGCAATATAGTACTGGGTGTAGTTTCCGTAATGATCTTTTATGTTTCCGTTTTCGCTAAAAACAAAAATATGATCGCAAACTCTATCAAGCATAAATCTGTCGTGCGAAACAATCAAAAGGCAACCTTTAAAATTTATCAGGTAATCTTCTAAAATTTGCAAGGTATAAATGTCCAAATCGTTGGTGGGTTCGTCTAACATCAAGAAGTTTGGGTTTTTAATAATTTGCAATAGCAAATTAAGCCTTCGTTTTTCGCCACCGCTCAAATTGCTGTAAAATGCCTGCTGCATAGCATAACTGAAATTAAAGCGATACAAAAACTGCGAAGCCGAAAAAGTCCTATCGTTGATTTTAATCTCTTCAGCAACTGATTTAACAATATCTTCTACTTTTAGGTTTTTGTCGGCTTCTAAAAACGACTGTGTATAATATCCCATAACTACGGTTTGTCCTACAGTTATGTTGCCTTTATCGGGCTTTATTTTTCCTGCAATAATATTAAGCAAAGTACTTTTACCGCAACCGTTCAGACCAATAACACCGATTTTTTCATTTCGTTTGAAAATATAAGAAAAATCGTTGATAATCAGTTTATTATCAAAGCTTTTGCTTACATTATTAATTTCAAGAATTTTTTTTCCGAGATATTGCTGAGTCGATTCTATAATCAACTCGTTATCGGTTTTTTTATAGCTGATTTTGTCTTCAAGTTGAGCGAAAGAATCAATTCTGGATTTAGATTTGGTTCCTCTTGCTTTTGGCATTTTTCTAATCCATTCCAATTCCGATTTGTACATGCTAAGCGATTTTTCGTATGCAATTTGGTCGTTAGCTTCTCGTTCGGCTTTTTTCTCAAGATAGTAAGAGTAATTGCCTTTGTATGTGTATAGTTGGTTGTTGTCGATTTCAAAAATAGTGTTACACACATTATTCAAAAAATATCTGTCGTGGGTAACTACCAAAAGGCTTAATGTCGATCTGTTTAAATAATCTTCCAACCATTCAATCATTTCAAAATCAAGATGGTTGGTAGGTTCGTCTAAGAGTAAAAAATCGGGATTTCCTATTGTTGCCAATGCAACCGACACTTTTTTCTGTTGCCCACCCGAAAGTTCTTTCATTTTTTGGTCTAAATCGTATATCCCAAATTCGCCAAGTCGTGTTGTAAGCTGAATTTCGTATTCCCATGCACCTACCGCATCCATTTTATTGGTAGCATGTTGCAAATTCTCCGTATTTTCAGCATTTGCATCTAAATTATATGCTTTTAAAGCTGATTTGTAATTCTTTAATGCTAATGTTTGCTCATTCTTGGTAAGGTATAAATTCTCGGTTATGCTTAAATCTTGATTGAAGTTTTGTGCCTGCTCCAAATAGTTGACTTTTAGTCCATTTCGCATGCTGACACTTCCCGTATCCGGCGATGTTTTTTTGGCAATAATGTTCAAAATGGTACTTTTTCCTGTACCGTTTTTGGCTATCAAAGCAACTTTATCACCTTTAAAAATACCGAAACTTACATCACTGAAAAGTGTTGTAAAACCAAACGATTTTGAAATATTTTCAACCTGAATGTAATTCAACTCTTGTGTTATATTTTGTGCAAAGGTATTGTTTTTTGAAATAATAATCAGAAAAAGAGTAGGCGGTGTCAAATAATCTTTGTTGTGTTACGAGTTTCGGAGCTTTTAGCCATTAGCCTTTGGCTTTTAGCTATATTCAGCCAACAGCCAACAGCTAACGGCTAACAGCTAATGGCTAAAAGTATTCATCAACAACTATCATTTATATTTAATATTTTATATTTACACTGATTTTCAAATAAATATTTATAATTATTTTGCAAAAGTCTCAAAATGGGACAATAAAATTTAACTTAAAAATCAAGTCAAAAAGGAGTAGTTTTGGCTTCAATAAATTAATAGTAAAAACGCTTAATCCATTGCTGAATAATGGGTTGGGATAAAATAAACAAGAGTATTTTTTAATTACAATTCATTATAGGGTATAAGTCATTAGTAAAATTATTTCGGAATTGTTTTGTTAGCCAAAACAAATGCTTACTTTTGCAAATTAAAGTGAATAGTTTTTTTTAAGTTGGACAGGTAGATATATTCGGTACGTAGACAATGAAATATATAATTTATTATTTAGAATCTCATTTCGCAGGATACGCTCCTATGATTCGGATTGCTGTATTAGCTGTTTTTATACTCATTTCGTTGTATATTATAGCATTACTGACTTTCCAAATTATAGCTTTCAGCAGGAAGTTACGAAAAAGGCGAACGCGTAAGGTATATAAGAAGTATAGGAAGAAGTTGATGGAGATTTTTTATACAGACGTATATCTTAGTTTTGAAGACATTTCTGAAAAGTTAGTCCCAACAATAAAATTCAACTTAGATAGAAAGTGGTTCAAAGAAATTATTACTGATCTTATTATTACATTAAAGAAAGCTGAGACTGAAAATAATAAACTGAATATTGGTAATTATAATTCAGTTTTGGTGTATTTTGGCTTAGAAAAGTTTTGGGCTGATAGGATTACGGCTCATGGTGTAGCATCTAGTACCAAAGCCTTACGCAAGTTAGAGAGTCTTACCAATCAGCTTAGTGCTAGTGTTGTGGCTCCCTTATTGCATCATAGAGACAAGGAATTACGAAAGTTGGCGCGTAGTGAGTTTATGAAGTTTGAAAGCGATAATGCTTATCAGTTTATGGAAGAAGTTGACTTTGATAAAGACATGAATCGTTTAGATGAGATTCGTCTTCATGAATCGCTCAAAAAAATCCACGAAAGGCAAGGGCGTTTACCTCAGTTAACTCAATGGATTAAAAAAGCCAATAATGAAAAATTCAAATGTTTTGTTATTAGAGAAGTAGGATTCTTTTAACAGGAGGAAAGTGCTCCTTATCTAATGGAGCTTTTTACTCAGACCAGTAATGTGAATATCAGAGGAGAGATAGTGGATGCGTTGGGAGCTCTTCAGTATAAGCCGGCTCTGCCTCTTCTTGTCTCTGAGTTTGCATCATCAAGTCTTCAGATACAAAACAAAATTATTAAAGCTGTAGGTAGGATTGGAAGAAAAGAAAGCCTTTCTTTCCTCAAAGATATATATCCCTATGCCTATAATGGGGATATGGAAAACAACATAATAGATGCTATCAAAAAATGCGGTGGTGATTGCGACAAACTCTTAGCAGTGTTACCTGATAGGGTGAAGCAAGCCGTGAACGACAATAATGTTTTTCCTCCTGCGAACAAATAGCCTAATAGATGGATGTAATTGTATATATATATCAGTATGCTATATTCGTCTATTCAATTGCTATTACGACGGCTTACCTTACACTTTCAGTATTAGGGTTTATAGCCATTAGAAAGAAAAAAACTAACTATACTATCAAAGAAGAGCAGTTGTTTACTGATTCTCCAGAGGTAGCTCCGGGTATTTCAATTGTAGCTCCAGCGTTCAATGAGGAGGTTATTATCATCGATAACGTAACATCTCTACTCAATCTCGACTATCCTAAGTTTGAGGTTGTTGTTGTTAACGATGGAAGCAAGGATAGAACATTGGAATTGCTAATAGAGCGATTCGAGTTGCAGGAGGTAAGTATGCATTACACCTATAAAGTTAGATGCCGTCGTGTTAGGCGTCTTTTCAAGTCAGTAAATCCCGAATACGATAAACTTATAGTTGTTGACAAAGAGAATGGAGGTACTAAGGCTGATGCTATGAACGCTGGGGTAAATATTATTCAGTATGACTACTTCATCAATACCGACGTAGACTGCCTTCTTGCGCGTAACACACTAAAAAAAGTTATTATGCCTGTTCTCGACTCCAATGTGCCAGTCATTGCCGTGGGCGCAACGATGCGTATGGTGAATGGGTGTGAGGTAGAAGATGGTGTCATCACGCGTGTACGTCCGCCTAATCAGTTTGTACCTCTTTTTCAGGAGACTGAGTACCTTCGTTCTTACCTAGTGGCAAAGATGGGTTGGTCAACCGTCAACGCTATCCCTAACGTTTCGGGAGGTTTTGGACTTTTCAATACTCAAGTGGTAATTAATACCGGAGGTTTTGACCCCCTTTCCCACGCAGAAGATATGGACATGACTATCCGTATGCGTGCGTACATGTACGATAGAGGTGTGAAACACAAAATCGATCAAATTCCGGAGACTTGCTGCTGGACACAGGGTCCTCCGAATATTAAAATTCTTAAGAGACAGAGAACAAGGTGGGGACGAGGTCTTATGCAGATATTTATTTTACATGGAAGATACCTTTTCAAAAGGAAGTATGGTAAGATGGGGTTTTTAGTATTGCCCTACGCCTTTATCTTTGAGTTTTTGGCTCCTATCGTTGAGTTTACGGGAATCTTATTCTTGATATATCTTCTTTATTCCGGTCAGGTCAACTTCAACACATTTTGGTTGCTGATGTCCTTTGTGTATCTTATAGGTATCACCACTTCTATGATTACCATTACATACGATTTTGCTGTGCAGAGACAATATAAGACTTTGAAAGAGTATTTTAAGCTTATGCTTTTCTCTGCTCTTGAAGCTTTTCTATACCATCCTTTCGTTGTAATATTCAGTTTGGCAGGATATATACAGTACTTTACCCGAAAGAACTTTAAATGGGGAGCAATGACAAGGCAAGGATTCTCTAAAAAACAATAAACCTAAATTCATTTATATGAACAAAGAAATAAATATCGGCTATGCACTCACCCTTAAGGTGGCGACATTAGCTTTCTTCCTAATCCTTTCGCTTGGTGCTGAGCTTTCGGCACAGGTTAAAATAAAACTCAACGATAGTGACGAGTACGCACTTCAGACTAACAATAACTTCAACAACGGAAATTGGGAAGAAGGAAAACAAATCCTCGATGCCGGACTTAAGCAGTTTCCTAGGGATTCAGACCTTAAGATGCTACTAGGGAAGTATTACCATTACCATCAGTTGCTAGATCGTGCGAGGTATGAGCTTGTTAAGGCACTTGAGTATAACCCCGATAACGTTGATGCTAAGCAAATTCTTGTTAACGTGGAGACAGATGCTAAACGATATTCAAGTGCTATCTGCTACGTAAATGAGTTATTAGAAGTCAACCCATACTGGAAAGGGCTTTGGAGGAAAAAGATAGAACTCTATCGACTACAAGGAAACGATGTGGAAGCCAATCGTCTACTTGTGCGTATCAATCAGATTTACCCCAACGACGAGGCTTTTTTCCAAGATTACCTTTATGAGACGGAGATGAATGCCATTAATCTTCAAAAATCTGGGAAAATAGACGAAGCTATATCCTTGCGCTCCGAGCTCATAAGGAGGGATCCTAAGAATCCTCAGCACTACATTGGAATTGTCAATGATTACATCAAAGCCGGAGATATCTACAATGCTTTAACTTATATTGAGCGAGGTTTAACGTATTCTCCTGGCAACGTTGAATTAATCTTAAGGAAAGCCAGTCTTTTAGAGGAACAGAAGAGATATCCCGAGCTTTTAAGTTTCTTACAACAACAGATGAAAACAAATGGTTCTCCTCAACTTAGGCAACATTATAACTATTACCTCTTAGAAGCTGCTCGAAATGCAAAGGATAGCGACCCTGCCATTCTTTACGGTAAGATCCTTGAAGGTGATCCTGGCAATGAAGAAGCATTCAATTTCGTCTATAATAATCTTTTCGGAAGTCAACAGTATGAGGAGGCTTTATACATTCTTAACCGCTATCGTCGTGCAAGAGGAGAGTCTAAAGAGGTTAAACTCAAAGAGTTATCATTGCACAAGAAGTTAGGCAATACAGGTCGTGTTTCCCTCCTAACCAAGCAACTATTTGCTCTATACCCTTATGACTCAGACCTCAGAGAAGAGTACGTTAAGTTGATGTACGCAGAAGCTAAAAATAAAATGCAAGAGGAAGAGTATAATGCTGCTATAATGGACTTCAAACAGGTTCTTATGTATGGAGATTCTATTACCATACGTTCTGCCAAACGAAATATCTATAACGCATCCTTAGCGCTTAATGACCACAACACAGCACTGAACATTCTAAATGAAATAATTTTTGATGAACCCGATAATCCCGATCTTTACGTACAAAGAGCCGACCTTTACTTTAAGTTGAATAATTATCATAATGCTTTGTCTGCATACGAGAAAGCTATATTCTTAGTGCCATTTGAAGACAAGCCTCGACTGTTGGGAGGATATAGCGATATGCTTGTTCAAATCGTTAAGAATCTTAACGATGTCTATCGTTATGACGAGTCTCTTAATTATGTTCGTAGGTGGCTTGAATACGATTATGATAATAAGCAAGCTCTACAATATGCTGTAAATCTCTCTTTGCAAACTAACCAACCAAATCTTATGTACGAATATGCCAAGCAAGGTAATGAAATGTATCCTGATGAGCTATTCTTTAAGATTAAACTAGCGGAGTATGAGAGCTTAACATCTAAAAATCTTCAGGACATCTTTACTAATTTGCACAGAGAAATTCGTTATTTTCCTCACCACGAAGGATTAATCAGAACCTTTTCCAAAGTAGGTGACGAATATGCCGAACAACTCATCAAGAAAAACATGTATTTGGAAAGTATTGCCGTTCTTGATACAGCACTTGTTTATGCTCCTAATGATAGGACACTTAAGTATAGAAAAGGAGTAGCGTTTGAGAAGTTGCACAATTTTGACTCAGCCTACTACTATCAGTCGTTTTATGATCCTTCTCTTGTAGAACTCTCAGGGTTCAAACAGCATATAAATTATCTTAAATACAAGGGCTACAAAAATGAGGCAGGAGTATATTTCTTAGGTAGTCGTCATGGTCACGATTATGCTATCAGTTCAATTTACACTCTTGAGTACAGACGCTTCCAAAACGAGAACACCTACACAGGAAGATTGAACTATGCCGGACGCGACACAGGAAAAGGTTATCAATTGCAAGGCGAATGGGAACGTGCATGGGACGATTCGACAAATACTAGGATTGATTTTGCTGTCGCCAATAAATACTTCCCTTTGGTAGCATTCAATGCCTCCATTTTCCGAGGATTTAATGTGCTTGGCGGTATAGAAGCCGAAGGTGGCTTAGGCTATCGTTATCTTCCCGCTGGTGAGCACCTCAGTAATATAGTGCTGGGAGCAACAAAGGAGATGGATAAATGGAGATTCAACCTACGTTTTTTCAATTACATGTTAAACTACAAACGTAATACCTACGAGTATGATTATGAGCAAGAAATTCTCACCCTCCTTTCCAGTGAACCTAAAGCGAAATGGCTCTTCAATATCTCCGGAACGGCTCGTCATAATTTATCATCGCCCAAACACTTCGTAATGGCATTAGCAGGAGTGGGAACGGCTCCCGATGTTGATTTGATTAACTATAAACTGTATGACCAGTTTGTCGGTTTAAATACTCTTGTAGGTGCCGGTTTCGGTTGCATGATAACAGAGACTTTTTCTATAGATTTTTTGGGAACTTGGTACAACTACTACCAGGTTGATGGTATTTATGGAAATCTTAAAGATATATATAGAAATCTTTACAATTTAACTATTAATCTACATGTTGTTTTCTAAGCGTCTTCTCTTTTTCTCAATAGCAGTCTCCATGCTCGTTTCTATGAATGGGTGTTCAAGTAAACCTGTGAGCTTGAAAGCCGATAAGTACATCATTACGGCAGAGGAAGATGGACCCAGTGAAAAATGGGCGACTTATCTATATAGTCATCTGCAAAAACGTACTAGCGATCCATCGTCTGTCGTTTTAAGTCTCGGAGAAGTTCCAAAACTAGCAAGAGATGTAAGGAATATACATATTGAGTTTGCACCAGACCTTAAATTTGACTACGTCATTAAGAATAAGAGTTCTAATAAGTTGCACATTTGTTTTAAGAACAAGCAGACTGCCATATGGATTTTATATCAATTGATTGAAAATATCGGATTAGTTGATGACCGATTCGACACAAAGGATTTGCCTCCTGCATTTATTGATTTCTCTTCTAAAGAGTACACCTTTGACTTTAAATATCGCGAACCTCATTATGCATTGAACTTAGAACCGGATGTTGCTCCTTTACTCGGAACTAATAATGTAGAGATGGATTGGGGACTATGGGGGCATCACTTATCTAACATTGTTTCCGATGATGAAGATGAGACGATTTACGCTATGGTAAAAGGAGAACGCAACAGAGCGCAATTTTGTTTCTCGTCCAAAAGTTTGTTTAATCAGGCTCGGGAATATATTATCGATAACTTCGGTAATGGTAATGACGGCTATCAGGTAATGATGATGATATTGCCGGAGGACAATATGATATCTTGTACCTGTCCCGAATGTATTGACAAAGGAAATACTCCTTCACATGCCACACCTGCCGTTCAGGACTTTATACGGAGGTTGGCAGAAATGTTTCCCAATCATTATTTCTATACTTCTGCTTACTTGACTACGCTAAATCCTCCTGCTTACCAACTGCCTGAGAATAGCGGTGTTTTCCTCAGTACAATCAATATACCTAGGGGTGTTAAGCCCACAAACCAAGCTGAGTTTAAAGAGTTTCTGAATTTGGTTGATGAGTGGCAGACGAAGACTCCCAATATCTACCTATGGGATTATGTTTCCAACTTCGATGATTATCTCACTCCAATTCCATCATTGCTTTCTCTGCAATCACAACTTAAATATTTCAAGATGCTGAGGGTCCAAGGTCTTTTCCTTAATGCCAGCGGATATGACTATTCACCTTTCGATGACCTTAAGACCGTTGTTTCTGCAGCTTTGATGATGGATATATCAATAGATATTGAACCTCTTGTTAAGGCATTCTTCAGGAAAAATTACCCCACCTCTCACGAAGCTCTACATAGTTATTATATGGGGTTAGAGCGTGGATATGCTCAAAAAAAGAAACCTTACAATATGTATGGAAGTATGCGTGATAATATGGATACTTATTTTGATACCGAATCATTTATTTCCTTTTACTCTCTACTACCGTCACTTATTTCTGCTAGTACGGGTGAAGAAGGGGCTAAACTCCAAAAGCTATATACAGCACTTACCTATACGCGTTTACAAGTTGCTTATACGCAAGGGACTGGGAAATGGGGCTATGCTCAAAGAGATGAGAAAAGTATTTCAATTCTTCCGGAAATTTCCGAGTTAGTGCAGAGACTTGAAGGACATAAAGAATATAAAGACTTACAGAACTACAAGGAGAGTGAGGGCAGTCTAGCCGAGTACATTAATGAGTGGAGGGATATGTTACAAAGAGGAAAATGGCAAAATCTACTTCTTGATACTCCTATTGAACTTCTTTCTCCTTCGACCGAAGGTTTCGAGAATACTTCTCTCCTTAATGACGCTACTCTTGGGTTTCGTCAGGACTATCACCAAGGATGGTACTTATCTCATACCAACGAGTTGCACTTACGTTTCTCAGCTCGCGAATTGGAGGAGGGACAAGTTCTGAAGATTCGTTTCTTGCATATGCCAAAGCATAGGTTCGATGAACCTGAAAAGATGAACCTATTTATTGATGGAAAAGCTGTTGATATTTCTAAGATGCAGAAAGAATACGGCACAGAGCTCAATAGCAATAGGATTATTACTTATACTCTCTCTGTAGAACTTAAGGGAAGTCAGAGTGTTGAATTAATACTTACCCCTAAAAAAGGTAATTCACGACTTGCACTAGATGAAATACAAATACAATAAAAACCTATAAATATGTCAAAGAAAATATACTACGTTCTACTACTGGCGGTACTTGTTTTCATAACAGGATGCCGTGAAAAAGACTCGAAAACTACCCTAAAAATCACTGACAATTATCGACACTATTATCCTATTATAACGGGACAAGAGTTGGATATTATGTTTGAGTTAGAGAACACGGGGGAGAACCCTTTCAGACTTAAAGATATAGTTACCTCGTGTGGATGTATAACGCTAAAAAAATCTTCGATCAGGGTTATATCGCCTGGGAAAAAGGGGCTGTTACGGATGACTTACGATAGCCGAAAAAACATAGGTTATGTCAAACACTACATCACTCTCTACGGCAATTTCACGACAACAGATAAAATAGATATTGTTTTCGATGTAAACGTGGTTCCAGATGCACACTACACCCGGGATTACGAAGAACTTTATCTGGAAAAGATAAAAGAACAAGGTGGTTTTAAAAGATTTGTCGAAGGTGATGCTAACAGAAAAGGCTACTACATGACGACAGAAAAAGATATAATCTTAGAGTAAATTGGCGGTAAATAATTAAAAATCAGTAAGATGAACTGTTCGGTTTTCTCGAAAAAATATTTATTTTTTTTGCAAAAATTGTTTGTAAATTTTAAGTAAAATGTTACCTTTGCAAATTGATATCACAAGTCATTAATGAAATAGAAAATAAATTTAAAATTAAATAGATATGAAAATGATTAAAATGAAAAATTTAATTTTGGTCCTTGTAGTTCTTTTCGCATTTGTTGGATGTAAAAAAGAGGATAATGAAACCGCAAAAAAGAGCAATGGACCTACTACTGAAGTTTTTGTTGCCGGCAACAAGGTTACAAAATACACAGATGTTCTACCATCACCAGCAGGAGGTGGAGGTATACTAACCCACGATAATGCCTATTTCTTTATTAGGATAGACGGACGTATTCCCGGATATACAGGAAGCCAAAATTCATCCAGTTACTATCCGGCAACATCAGGAGGCGGTACCTTGTGTTCTGCTCTTAACAATGGTTCCGTACTAAAGAATTACCCATACAACAACTTAGGTGGATATATGGGAATGACAGAATACGTGTACGACCCAACCGGACAAGCAACTCAGTTGGCTTTAGTCAACGTTCCTACTTTGGACAATCTGTTGCAAGCCCACCAAGGAGCAGGTGCACCCTTGTCTCAATACTTCACGGGCGTAGATATGAGCAAAATAAAATTTCTTTGGTACGTGGTAAAGAATCGTCCCAACGACTGGAATCCGCACTTAGGTGCAACGGGCAGATGGAACATTGACGGCGTGTTGACCATGGACAATGTTATGGACGTTCGCCAC
>JAQVEX010000029.1 GCA_028697555.1 Lentimicrobiaceae bacterium
TGCAAAGTACAAAAGTGTTTGCTTTAGGTCGGCAAATGAAACATTTTTGTCGATGTATAATCCTTCAACTTGATGGAAAAAGCAGTGTGCTCGCATTGATATTGCTTCGTTTCGGTAAACTCTGCCAGGAAAAATAGCTCTAATAGGCAGATTGCCTTTTTCCATAACTCTAACCTGTACACTCGACGTATGAGTGCGTAGAACGGTATCGGGATTGCCGTCTATGAAAAAAGTATCTTGCATATCTCTGGCAGGGTGCTCCTTTGGGAAGTTAAGAGCTGTAAACACGTGCCAATCGTCTTCTATTTCAGGACCTTCTTCTACGGTAAAGCCTATGTGCGAAAAAATTTCAATAATACGGTCTTTCACAATCGATAATGGATGTTGCGAACCATTATGGGTGTTTAGCGAAGGCATGCTCAAATCGAGATTTGCAACTTGTTTTTTAACACCTGATGACAAGTTTTTGTTGGCATCATATTTTTGCTGAGCCGTCTTTTTCAGTAAATTAATAACCTGTCCGTATTCTTTTTTATCGTCCTTAGATAAGTTTTTAAAATCTTCAAAAATAAGAGTAACAGAACCTTTTTTGCCTAAAAACTCCAAACGAAAGCGCTCTAGATCGTCGGCATTATTGATTTGAAATTCGTTTACTTCTTTTGATATTTTTTCGATTAAGTTTTTCATATGTCAGTGTTTTAATTGCTTTGTGCAAAACGTGAGTTTGCACTGTGTAGCCATATGTCGTTTGTTATAATTATTTTATAATCGACACGGTCATTTTTATATCATTTTCGGGTTTATCTCCACGTAAAGTCTTAACTGCAGCGATTTTGTCAACTACATCAAGTCCGCTAATAACTTCTCCAAAAACTGTATAGTTATAGTCTAAATGTGGCGTTCCGCCTATGGTTGAATATATTTCTTTTTGTTCGGCTGTGTATTGTTTACCGTGATAAGCTTCAAATTGCGTCAATTGTTCGGGTGGAACAACTTTACCTTGCACAATATAAAATTGCGAGCCCGAAGATTTTCGTTCCGGATTAACGTAATCTGCCATACGTGCAGCTGCCAATGCTCCTTTTTTGTGTATATATTTTGAATTAAACTCGGCAGGCACTAAGTAGTCAACTTCAGCTTGACCTGCAGGCGCTCCGCCACCTTGAACCATAAATTCCTTTATTACTCGGTGAAATATTGAGCCGTTGTAAAATCCTTGTTCGGCAAGTTTTACAAAGTTATCTCTATGCTGAGGAGTATCATCGTACAGTAAAACTGTTATATCGCCCAATGTTGTTTTTATTAGTACCTTAGTCCCTTTCTGAGCTTGTGCTGTGTTCATGTTTAGTATTGTTATTAAAATTATTATTAAGGTTGTTAAATTCTTCATCTGTCTGTGTTTTTATGCTTTATAAATTATTTCAATTCGGCGGCAAAAGTATCTAATTTGTTGGTGTTTGCGAAATTTTCTAATTTATTATTTTAATTTTCATTTTTATTTCTTTCAAAGGCTGGTCAGCGTTATTGGTAGGCTGCTTGGCAATACTATCAACAACTTCCATTCCACTAATAACTTCTCCAAACACAGTATATTCGCCGTCAAGATGCGGAGCACCGCCAATGTTTGTATATGCGTCGCGTTGATATTGGTTTAGCTTAAAAGGTTTCATCTTCATATATCTAACCTCAATAGCATCTTTGTATTTTATGAGAAGTTTGTTTATTGCATCTAAATTGTTTTCTTCGACAGCCTTTTTAAATATGTTCAAGTCTTCTTCTCTTCCTTCTTCATTAATAAGCGCTGTAAAGATATTTTGTTTGGTATATCTTTCGTATTGCAATTCCATATCGGTAAGCTGATTATTAGTATATTTTGTGCCCTGAACTATGTAAAACTGCGTAGCCGATGAGGCTTTCGTGGGGTTAATTTCGTCGGGCATACGAGCAGCGGCAAGCGCTCCGCGTTTATGGATGTACGTGGGGTAAACTTCAAACGGTACGGTTTTGTTTTCAAGTGAATCGATTACTTGCTGATCGGTAAAATTTTTGTTGTTTTCGAGTTCTCCGCCCTGAATCATAAATTTTTCAATAATTCTGTGGAATGTAGCATCGTCGTAGACGCCGGCTTCAATCATCTCGATAAAGTTTTGTTTATGCACAATTGTGCTGTCGTATAATTGAATAATTATTGAACCGTATTCGGTGTCAATTCTAACTTTGCTTTTTTGTTCATCTTTTTTACAGCTTACTGCTATTATGAGCAATGATGCGACTAATAAAATTACTTTTTTCATATGTTAATATTTTTAATGTTTACTTTGAATAGCCTTGTTGTAACAGCTTCTACACAATGGTTCGTACGATTCTTTTTCGCCTAATACAACAAGTTTATCGTTACTAATTTTTCTATATGAATGAAGAGCGATGTCTCCGCAACGCACACATATTGCCTGAACTTTGGTAACAAACTCGGCTTGAGCCATAAGTGTGGGCATAGGACCAAAAGGTTTTCCCATAAAATCCATGTCTAAACCTGCAATAATAACTCTTTTTCCGCTATCGGCAATTTGTTTGCATATTACCGGCAGGTCGCTATCAAAAAATTGAGCTTCGTCAATACCAACAACATCTACATCATCAACGTAAAACAATATTTGCGCCGAATTACTTATAGGTATTGATTTAATACTGTTTTGGTCGTGCGATACCACACTGTCTTCTTCGTAGCGAGTATCAACTGCGGGTTTAAAAATTTCTATTCTCTGACGTGCAATTTTTGCTCTTTTCAAACGCCTGAGCAATTCTTCCGTCTTGCCCGAAAACATTGACCCGGCAATCACTTCTATCCATCCCTTTTTGGGGTCAGTATTATTTGATTTTTCAATAAACATGAATTAATTATAAGGATTTATTATTTTTATGCAAATTTAGTGTATTATTCACAAATTGTTTCTTTTAAGTTTAATTTTTAGTTAAAATTTATGAATACCGAATTGAAATCTTTACTCCAAAAGGGCGACAGCATTATAAGGAGCGTTGTCGAAAGGTATAATAACTTAGATGTTTTGAATGATGAAACCGCCGTTATGGAAATAGATATTATGCAAGATGATATTAAGCAACTTTATCTGACTTTTAAACAAATAAGTTATCACTTGTACCGAGATTATGACAGCAAAAATTTAGCGAATATTGCCCCCAACGGCAACATAGCCGATTCGGTTATTAAGTCGGATAGTAATTTTGTTGAAGAGACGAACAATGTTAGTGAATATACTGACGATACAGATATTTCTGATGAAAATTCTTATAATTACGATGAGCCTATTGATTATGAACAGGAAGTTGAAAGCGACCACGATATTAATTCAGAGATAGAAGAAAAATTTGCCGGCGAAAATTTATTTTCTGCCGCAGGCGTTGATATAGATAATTACGAAATTGTGGAAAAACGAGATACTACACGTTCGGACAGCGAAAAAAAGTATTTGCAAAATAACGCCGAACATATTGCTACTCAAGACCAAGAGCAGGGCAGAGCATCAAATTTTGCGGAAACTACTGATATTAAGCCAAAAAATAATAATGAGTCAAATATGCATAATGAGAATCTGACGATAGGAGAAACCTTTACTAATAATGAAGTCTCAATTAATGACACAATAAAAGATATAAACGAGCAACAATACTCATTCCGACCCAAACTTAATCCTATCTCCAATTTGTCGGAGGCTATTAACTTGAACGAAAAATTTACATTTATAGCCGATTTGTTCGAAGGAAACGAGCAAGCCTACGACGAAGCGATAAAAAGATTAGAAAGAGCCGTAAATTACGACGAGGCAATGTGGATACTCGATTCAATGCGTAAGCCCCACTGGAGCGAAAATATTGAAACGGCACACTTGCTTAAAGACTTTGTTCATCGTAGGTATATTTAGTTTCAGTACTATTAGATAAAATCTTGAAGTTGGAGTTGCGGGTTGCGAGTTGCGAGTTGTGTTTTTTTTGCAATTAATAATTAACAATGAATAATTATCAATTATTAATTACTGACTGAGTGTCTGCGATTTTGTTTAACTATTTTGCAATTAATAGACTTTACTCTTTTCGTTTTGATGACGTGTCACATTAAGGAACAGCAATAGCCGAAAATTTAGCTTTTAAAGGATGGCATACATTTCTTCTGAATGTAGTTCGAAATAAATCCTTAGTGAGAACGGGAAGTTCCGAGCTTGCTCGGAAATCACCCGCACGAACTTAGGATTTATGAGAACGTAATTCAGAAAAGAAATGTCAGCCTTGACTTTTTGGTTCTTTTGTGTCAAGACAAAAGAACATATAAAAAAGAATAGAAACTATAAAGCTAAATTTTGTCACAATTCCATATTTTGGGACACAAAAGCTAATAGCCAATGGCTAATAGCCAACAGCCAATAGCTAACAGCTAACAGCTACTTTATTACTTGCAAATTCTCACTTGTGCAGAGCTTACCACTATTTTGAATAAAAATCTTTATTAATAGTTACGAATTGAATCTTTGTATAATCGTCTTTTTCGTATAATATTCCTAAATTACCGTTTTTAAGGACTGTTGCCGATGAGTACGCTGCCGAGCCTTCGTATATAGTTTTTTCTTCATTCCAAGTCTCACCCTTATCATAGCTGGTTTTCAGCGTCAAGTTTTTTCTATTATTTTTGGAGTTAGCGTTGACAAATACAAGCACGTCGGGGAATTCATTTTTATAAAATGAAGCATAGTTAAAGAATGCGGCGTTGCAACCTGGGTCGGTTAGTGCAGTATCGGCTACCGAAGTCCATGTTCTGCCTTTATTTGTTGAGGTATGTATATAACGGTATCCTGCGTTATTTATACGACTGTTTATCAGTAGAGTTCCGTCGTTAAGTTCAGCCACTTTCGATTCGTCGCCGGGTAAAATTGCGCTGCTTATAAGTTCCCAATTTTCTCCGAAATCGTAGCTGCCAAACAAGAACAAACCCGTATTAAGATTAACTATTGTGTGCATCAGTGTTCCATCTTTGCACTGAATGCCTCTTCCGGAAGTTACAAATTTAAAGTGGTAATTCCAGCCTACCCAACTTAGTTGGTCTGTAACATCAACAGGTTCCGACCATGTTTGGCAATTATCTGTGCTTTTCACGTACATAAATCGGTATTTATTGGGATAATTTATCAAATCCATGTAGTTATAAAAAACAAATACCACATTGTTTACTTTATCAATAATAATACTTGGGTCGGAGGCAGATGTTCCGTATTCGTAATCGACTAAGGTTTCCATTTCTGTCCATGTTTGACCGTTATCGTGGCTTTTTCTGATAACCAAATTAATGTCTTTGCAATGTCTCAAGTCGCCGCAGCTTTCAACGCGTTGGTCGCAAACAGCTATGAGAAGTCCATTCGGAAGACAATCTATAGCCGGAATACGGTAACATGATACATTAGGGTCTGAAATGTTATCGAATAATGTAATATCTACTTCTACTTTTTCTGCTTGATGGTTATTGTTGTTACAACCGGCAAAAATGAGTATTAGTAAGCTGATAATGATTAAGGGAATTGATTTTTTCATGATGTATTTTTTATTTGACGTTTAAATTGATTGTTGTGTTACGTGTTGTCCCGAAGTTTCGGGATGTTACGGGTTAGTTCTTAGTTTTGAGTTCTGAGTATCGAGTATCGAGTTCTGAGTTCTGAGTTCTGAGTTCTGTCCCGAAGTTTCGGGAGAGTTCTGAGTTCTGAGTTTACAAACTCCTAACTCCTAACTCCCAACTCCTAACTCCTAACTATCTCATAATGACAAAAACCTGTTTCAGCAATCAATATCTGCAACCGAAACAGGTTTTGTTAATTAGTTAAAACAAAAGGAGCATCTAGCTATTAGCCGATTTTCCTTTTTTTCTAGTAGAGTACGTAATTTTAAATGCTCCGACCTTTCTAAGCTCCTGTTTTATATCAGTTACTATACCCATTTTTGTACTAGCGTCAACTTTAAGCGATGTAGTAAGTAACGGACGGTCTGATTCAGGTCTTGCTTGGCGTTCGGCTACAATAAACGAACTTATGTCGCCAACAGTAGCAAAAGCATCATTTAGCTGTATCCTAGATTCAGTACCAAGTTGGGTTCTGACAGGTTTTCCAACATATATGAAGCTTACCAACGATTTTCTTTCAAGTTTCTGAACTTCAGTTGCTTGCGGTGGAGTAACTCTAACTATAAGAGATACTTCACGCATTGTTGTAATAACCATGAAAAAAAACAGCAGCATAAAAATAATGTCTGACATCGATGCCATGTTCAGTTCGGGAACTGATCTTTCTTCTTTATCTTTAAATTTTGACATAATTAATCTCCTATATTTTCAGGTTCAGCTTCGGAAATAGCTACCGGAATAGCTTTACTTATAGCATTTATATACGTTTCGTTTGTAAGATCGGCGTACTTAACACCGTACATTCTTTTAGATAGGTCGTCTCTGAGTTCATTTATCGCTGCCGTTAATTCATTTTGTACTTGAATGTAGGCATCGTATGAAGTACCGCGGTCATTTTTAAGCGATATTACACCTTTTGATACTTTTACAGTACCCAACCCAGGGATTTCTTCCTCAACTTTTTCGGGAAAATCACTTCTATCGGTAGGATTACTTAAAAATTGCTTGGCGGTTTCTTTCAAGTCTCTAACGGTCATTACTTGATTTTGTACAAGCAATAAGTCGTTCTTATTGATAAAAACTTTCAGAACGTTTCTTTCCTTAATATCCATGTCTGGCGGCGGATTGTTCGGGTCTAATGGAGGGGGAAGCCTTCTCATAATACCGGTATCCGTGTCAATACTAGATGTAATAAGGAAGAAAGTAAGCAAAAGGAATGTTATATCCGACATTGACCCCGTATTTAAACCTGGTGTTTTTCGTTTGTTTGACATTTGTTATTCCTTTCTTATTTTTTAAATAATTTTACAGTTGCACTAACCAATGTTAATACTAATAGTGCCACACCAATAATGTACGTGGTGATTAATCCGGCACTTATTATTTTAACTTGTTGCGGAGAGACACCATATTTGTCGTAAAAATCTCCTGATTCTGCAGGCGAAAATACATATGCAATAATAACAATAGCTAACATTATTCCTACTCCAATTAGCGCAGGTCTTGAGCCTTTAGTATTGGTAATTATACCTTTTACGGCGAAAACCAATAATAGGACAATAGCAGCAACTAAAGCTATATATGCTATGTACAAGCCAATATTAATAAATATATCTGCCATAGTCTATTAGTTTTTAGCGTTTTTGTTTCTTACTAAAATGTCCATAAATGTGATTGATGCGTCTTCCATATCTGCAACTATACTATCAATTTTGGATATAATATAGTTGTAGAAAACTTGTAGGATGATAGCAACAATAAGACCGAACACTGTGGTAATAAGAGCAATTTTCATACCTCCTGCTACAATTGTAGGCGAAATATCGCCGGCAATTTCAATAGCGTCGAAAGCTTGAACCATACCAACAACTGTTCCCAAGAAACCCAAACTTGGCGAAATTGCGATAAACAATCCAATCCAAGATAAGTTCTTTTCCAATTTAGCTATTTGAACTCCACCGTAAGAAACGATTGCTTTTTCAACGTTTTCTAAACCTTCGTTGTAGCGGTCTAGACCTTGGAACATGATAGAAGCAACAGGTCCGCGTGAATCTCTACATAGTTCTTTTGCATCGGTGATACCATTTTCTTGAATTCTTTTTTCAACATTAACCAATAATTTGTCGGGGTTAACGTCAGCAAGATTAAGATAAATAATACGTTCGATACACAGTGCCAAACCAAATATTAAACATAAAAGGATTGGTGTCATAAATGTAGGTCCACCTTCAATAAATCTGTTTTTTAACATTTGGTGAAATGATTCATTTTTTACTGGTGGTGCCAACGGATCTGCAGTTGCGTCTGTTACTTGTTGCTCAGCTGCAACAGCCTCGGTTGCTGTTGTGTCGGGAGCTTCGGTAGCTTCCTGAGCAAATGAAATGTTTGTCATACCGATGTTTAGCATTAATGCTAAAGACAGAAAAGCGATTACTTTTTTCATAAGTTGAATGTTAAATTGATTTGTTAATTTATTTTACTTTGTTTGATTTAATTTTATTTTTATTTGTTTTAGTTTTGTTTCATTTTTTGAATTTGTAGCGAGAGGCGGAGAGAATGGGATTCGAACCCATGATACGCTTTCGGCATATACACACTTTCCAGGCGTGCGCCTTCAACCACTCGGCCATCTCTCCTATTTCACTCAAATTGACTGCTAAAATACAAAATTATTCTAATTGACAATATTTTCTCAATAAATTTTTTATTATTCTTTATGTTCTTCGGCTGGTGCATCTCCTCCTTCGCTTTCAGCTTCGTCTTCACCTTCTGCTCCTTCAGGTGTTTCTTCCACAACTCTAGTTACGCTCACCGAAACAACTTGTGCCGATTTTTTATCAAGCAATTCTAAGTTATCAACTTTAACTTCCGATACTCTTATCGAGTCGTTTATGTTTAGTTTTGAAATATCAATGGTGATAACTTCCGGTATGTCATTAATTAAACCTTTTACCAATAGTTTGCGGAATGATTTTTTTAGTTTTCCACCTTTTAATACTCCGGGTGAGTTTCCGGTAAGGCTCACAGGAACGCTAACTTTAATAGGTTTATCTGCAAAGCATTCTAAAAAATCGACGTGCAAGATATTATCGGTAACAGGGTGGTACTGAACCTCCTGGATAATAGCTTGTAATTTTTTGCCTTCTACATCTAAATCAACTAAGTATGGATATGCCGAAAATACAATTTTCGTCAAATCTTTTTCGCTGAGTGTGATGTGCAATTCTTCTTTACCTCCATACACTACGCAAGGTATTCTACCTTCTTTGCGTTGTTGTTTGGCATCTTTTTTCCCTACGTTTGCTCTTAGCAAACCGCTCATAGATGTTCTTTTCATTGTTTGTGTTTGTTTAGTGTTATTTAATTTTAAATATTGATGAAATTGATTCGTAATTATGTGCTCGTTTAATAACTTCGGCAAGTAGTGGTGCCGTGCTTAATACCGTAATTTTGTCCGATTTTTTTGCAAGCGGAATGGTGTCGGTTACAACTACTTGTGTAAAAGCCGAATTTTCAATTCTTTCGTATGCATCGCCCGATAATATTGGGTGTGTACAAAATCCTCTCACACTGTTTGCTCCTTTTTTCATAATCAAATCGGCGGCTCTTGTTATAGTTCCGGCTGTATCTATTATGTCGTCTAATAGTATTACGTCTTTACCATTAACATCACCAATAAGTTCCATGTTTTCAATTTGATTAGCCTTTGTTCTTTGTTTATAGCAAATTACAAAAGGAATATTGAAGGCTTTAGCGTACGATGCTGCTCTTCTTGTTCCGCCTGTATCAGGCGAAGCAAACACCATGTTAGGTAGATTTAACGATTTTATATATGGTAAAAATATTGACGAAGCATACAAGTGGTCGACTGGTAGGTCGAAAAAGCCCTGTATTTGGTCAGCATGTAAGTCTATGGTTATTATTCTGTTAACTCCCGAAGCCGATAACAAGTTGGCTAATAATTTTGCCGATATTGGCACTCGGGGTTTGTCTTTTCTATCCTGCCTTGCGAAACCGAAGTAGGGTATAACTGCCGTAATTTGTCTTGCCGATGCTCTGCGTGCGGCATCTATCATCAGCAGTAGCTCTAGCATGTTTTCTGCAGGTGGGAAGGTGCTTTGTACAAGGTATGTATCAACACCACGAAGGTTTTCTTCAAATGAGACGCTAAATTCGCCGTCGCTAAATACGGTAACTTGGGCTTTGCCCAATTCTTGTCCGTATGCTGCAGCTATATCTTCTGCAAGATATTTAGTTGCTCTGCCCGAAAATATTTTTACTTCTTTTCGCATTACAAATAATTTATGTATTTGTTATATATTTTGTTTTTGCAAATGTATAAAAATATTCGTTATTTGAGTATTAATTTTACATATTTAAACAAGTAAAGCAACGGCTTATCACCGTTGCTTTAGAGGTTTCGAGCGGATTCGAACCGCTGTAAACGGTTTTGCAGACCGCTGCCTAGCCACTCGGCCACGAAACCTTTTTTTTGCAAATGTAATACTTTTTTTCTATTAGGCATATTTTTGTTAATATTTATTTTGGTGTTACGGGTTATCCCGAAGTTTCGGGACGTGGTGCGGGTTGCGGGTTACGGGTTGCGTGGTGCGGGTTGCGGGTTGCGTGGTGCGGGTTAGTTCTGAAGTTTCGGGATGTTGCGGGTTAGTTCTGAGTCAGGAGTTCTGAGTTATGAGTTCTGAGTTCCGAGTTTCAAAACTCCTGACTCGAAACTCAAAACTCGAAACTTCGTTTTTCACTCTAATATCCTTAAATATGTTAGCTGTTTATTAGCGTTCTATCATTAATTCGTAGCTTCCAAAACCGCCCAAATCAGTTGCTTTGTACTTCCTTGACTTTCGGTATTGTCGTTTATAAGTGCGTACAATTTTCCGTTATTTACAATAACTTTTGTGGGAAATACAAACTCGTCAATTCTTCTTACAAAATTTACCTTACCTGTTTCAACATTAACGGAATACACACTTAAAATGCCGTTTCTGTCAATATGTGTTGAATAAACATTGTTGTTTTCTTCATCAAAAAGTATTTCAAAGTTTTTATTGCCTTGTTGAACCAAATCGGTTTTGTGGCTTTTAATTAATTTTCCCTTGTGATTAAATACCTGTATTTCATTTAGTAACGTTGAAATGAAATAAATTTTACCATTGATTTCGAAAATAGGGTTTAGGTTCTTTTTAACATATTGTTTTTTGAAGAGTTTGCCCATCATAGACTCACTGAACATATTATTATATTCTTTTAAGTAGTCGTATTTTAGCTTCGATGCAATTTTTTTACTAACTTCCGCTGCAGCAATGTCACTATTGGTTAATGCAACATATTCTTCTTCTTGTATATACTGAATTTGTCTGTTAAAGACTTCGTCCAAATGTTTTTCCTCAAGCTCTCTTATGATAATAGCCAAGTTTTCTTCGTCGGTTGCGTGGCACAGTGCTTTTAGTTCTTTGGTTTTCAAATTATGTTGAATATATACAAGAGTTTGTCCGAAGTTTTTGTAATATGGTGTATAAAGATTATCGCTATTGATTATTAGGACATTTCTCAGTACTTCGTTAAATTTTTTAAGCGGCGTACCGTATAAAATTTTTAATTCGTTGTTTTTAAATCCCAATTGGTAGGAAGAATCGCTACTTAAAAGGTGTATATTGCCGAAACAATCTTTAAACGTATTTTTCATTTTATTGCTAACTCTGAGTACCGACAAGGTGTCGAAGTTTGGCGCAGGAGTTAGAACGTAGCACATTTTTTTGTTTGCTTTTGTGCCTAAAATATAAATAAGTCCGTTGCTAAAGTTGAAGTCGGAAACGTAAAAATTTAACTCTTTTCTTATTTTATTTATTTTGCTCAAATCTTCTGATGTAACGGTAACGGGAGACAAGCTTCCAACAGAAGAAGTAAGTGTTATTATTAAATTTTCGTGGTCTTTTACTTCTTTCAGAAGAATAGACTTAGTTTCAAAAGCTACGCAACTGAACTCCAATGTTGCGTTGGGAGATATTTTGATTTCAAATTCGCCGTTTTTATTTGTTGTAGTTCCAATTTTGTATTCATGACTGTAAATATTAACATCTTGAATAGGAACTCCATCTTTATTAACAACTTTTCCGCTATACGTTTTAACGTGAACCTGTGCTTCGCAGTAGTTGTTCGTAATACCAATAAACACAAGTATAATTATTGTTATTTTGAAAAATAGTTTCATAATGATATTTTTATATTAGGGTTAATATAAACTGTTGATATAGAGTGTGTGAAGTACTTTCGCAATAATAATTTAGTAGAACTGATAAAGGTGTTAAAGTTGTCGCTATATTTTGAACCGCAATAAGTAGCTGAATTATAACTGAGCTCTTGTATATTTGAATTTATGTAAAACGGATATAGGATTTGAGGTTTGAATAAAGAAATAGTTAAAACACTACTCTCTCTCTCTCTCTCTCTCTCTCTCTCTCTCTCTCTCTACATAATCGAGAGCTTTAAGAGTTTTGTTTTTTGCTAAAAACAAAGACATTATTTTACTGTAGGATAACATTTTAAAACAATATTGTTAATAGATTGTTTTTAACACTACAAATATAATAATATTTTATAAAAAAAAGGTTTTTAAAATATTTGATGAGATATATTTGCCTCATCATTTATAGTCTCTTGTTCCTCTGTCACCGTGCAAAATATTATACCTTAACGAGAAGTAAAATGTTCGCTTATATGCCGAACCAGAATATTGGTAATCGGTTTTTACGCCAAAAATCTCGGAAGTTGAGCCCCTACCAATCATTTCGTCAAAAACGTTTGAAACGCCTAACGAAACAAATAATTTATTTTTCAAAAAGTATCTGCTTACGTAAGCTGATGAATTAAGCCACGGTTTGTAATAGCCGTTATATGTTGTCAGCTTTGAATTGTAGCGAGCGTAGAAAGATAAATAATAAGTGTTTTTTATTCTGTAATCGATGTTACCTTTAATGTAATAACCGTACTGACTGTGCTCGTAGTTGACAAAAGGCAGTTCAAATTCCTGTGCTAAATCGGTGAGCGATTTTATGTTGTAATAATTATTAAAGATACTTGACGATAAAGAAAAACTTAAATTTTGTCTCGCTTTGTACCAAAATGCAAGGTCAACGCCAAAATTCTTTTTAATTGCAACATTCATGGGTTTTGAAATATAAATTAGTGAGCTTACAGGTATAGAAACCGTTTCGGAATGATTGTCGGTGTAGTTGTAAAAACACTCTACCGATGCGTTTAATTTTTCGGTATTGTAGTTATATCCTAAGTAAACGGAATAAAAATCGGTGGGTAAAAGACCAGAATTACCCGACTGCCAATAATATATGTTTTTCTTATCTATAAAATCGCACAAATCATTAAAATACGGCATTTCGGCAGTCTTTGACAAAGTTAATTTTATATCTTGTTTTTCGTTAATGCTATATGTAAATGTGAATGAAGGTAAAATGCGAAAATAAGTCTTGGATAAATCGATTATAGTATCCGAATTATCTGTGTTGTATCTGTAATATTTTCCGTTTATTTTTTTACAACTTAAACCAATGCCTCCGTCAAGTTTCCATTTTTTCAATTCCGTCCCGAAGCGAAATGATAAATCGTGTTTTTGGTTAGCATATATGGCAAATTGGCTTTCAGGCAATGAAATTATATCAAAAATATAATGTTCGTTAGCCGAAGAATCTTGTAATGATAAATACAGATTGTACGAAATGTTAAAACGTGTTTTTGGGGTTATTGAATGATTGTAAAAAAAGTTTGAATAAATGTTTTTAGAGAAAAACTTACCGTTGTTTTTAAAATTATATACGCTGTCGATTTGTTGAGTGTTCAGATGATTAAAATCGTATTCCGAAAAATTATTACTTGACCCGTTATACCTGTTTATGTGTACATACGATTTAAAATAAGTATCGAGTGTATCAAATTTATGTTTGAACGAAATTGTAAATCCGTTATAATCTTGTTTATCGGTGTAGTTGCTGTTATTATCGTATTTATTCAGTAATAAGTTGTTTGCCGACTTTTCTTCTCTAAAAGCAGTATTGCCGTTTCCGTCGGGTTTTGAGAAATACAGACCGTATGTGGCATATAAAGTTGTATTGTCGGAAGGTTTATAATAAACACCTGCATTATTGTAGTTTAGTCTGTTTATATTTTGACGGTAGGATATAAATTCCTGAAAATTTTGTCCGTTCTGATTATTTATATCTTTTTGAGTGGTCGAATTGGTATAATTAAAGTTGTAATCGTAAGAAGAATTTATAAAAAATGTAAGACTTTTTATTTTGTAGTTTAAGTTGAGATAATTTTTCGTACTTGAAATTTTCTTAAAATCTTGTGTGTTTATTGTAGAAGAAACAGAGCCGCTTATACCATCGACGGTTTCGGTTTTCATTAATATGTTTATAATTCCTCCACGTCCGTCTCCGCCGGTATTCATTGCTAAGTCGATTAACTCTATTTTTTTTACTTTATCGACGGGTATCATTTCCAATTTAGGATAAACGTACTTCATCAGCAGGTCATCAACGTAGATAGTTGCTTCAGCACCTTTAAAATACACCGAGCCATCTTCATCGACAACAACACCCGGCAATGTTTTTAGCAAATCGAGTATTGTTCTTGCCGATTTTGCTTGTATATTGCCTACACTGAAAACTTTTCTGTCGAATTTTTGTTGCATGTACGGTCTGCTAGCTGTTACTTGCGTTTCGCTTAATTGATATATTATCGGCGAAAGCTCAATTACACCGAAATCGTGTTTGTTGGAGTTTTTTTCATCATCAAAAAATACGGTTTTTTCTTTATAACCAATGTTGGATATAACTAGTTTATAGTTGTCGGGCTTATTAAAAGAACAAGCAAACTCACCTTTTTCATCACTCAGCGTCCCTGTAATTGTCGAATCGTTATGATTTTTGATAACGATTGTGGAATAAGGTACAGGTTTTTTGTTAATGCTATCCGTAATTATGCCTTGTATTTGCAATGTTTGAGATAATAATACAATAGGCAGAAACAATAAGATAAAAACAATTATTTTTTTCATATTCTCGCTTTTATCCTACAAATATAGTGCTTTTTTCAAATAAATTTGTTTTCCAAAATTAGAAATTATTGGTTGGTGGTACGTGTTGCGTGTTGCGAGTTGCGTGGCAATTAGCAATTAACAATTAACTAAGTTTAGCCTTTAGCCAATAGCTAACGGCTAACGGCTAATGGCTAACAGCTAACTTCACTTATCATCAATATAAAAGCTGCCGGTAACATTATGTATTATCCATTTGTTAAGATGGTCGTCGGCTTTCATACCTCTACCCATAATAATTTTGTCGGGTTCGGTAATTTTTACAAATTCGTCGGTGTATATGGTTCCTTTATTTTGGTCCCAAAACAAATTTTCGGTATTAAGTTGAATATTTTTCTTGTAGTTATTAATTTGCACGTCGCCTTTGGCTTGCATAAGTTTTTGGTTTTCCCAGCTTATGCCGTATTTGGCTCTAATTTGAGTTTCTTTGCTGTTAAGCGAATCGTAGGTAACAACAACAAAGCCTTTGGGGAGTTCGGTATAAGGGTTTGTTTCCGACTGAAACGTAAGCATTTGTGCGCCCGACAACTCCATTGACAGTTTTCCGTTTTTTGTTTCTCTGATGTGGATAGAATCGACGGAGATGGTGGGAATAGAGTCTTGTGCTGTAATTTTAATAATAGTATTTATATCGTTTTTACACGAAAAAAATATGGTTGCTGCCAAAACAGCAACCATAATTCCGTATGATTTATTAAAATTTGCAGACATTTGTCAGTTTAGTTATCTAGAAGCTCTAACTGTTGTGGTTTCACCTATCCAGCATCCAACATTGTATCTGCTACCTTCATCTACTACGTTAAAGAATAATCTTTCTCTGGTTGGGAAGTATGCCGAGTATAGCGAAATCTTTTTGTTAGCTTCTTCTGTAACTTCAGGGTCAACGCTTTTAGCTTTAACGTACTTATCGACTGCTGCCCAGTAAACGGCTCTTTCGTCTATTTCGGTTTCGCCTTTACACATTGCGGCGCTAGCTGCGTACATATCGCCAATCATTATGTAATATTTACCGGCATTTGGGTTAAGTTTTAAAGCGTTGTTAAGGTGGTTTCGAGCACTTGAGTAGTTTTTAGTATCAATTTTTATAGCAGCTAAGCTAACGTAAGCATTTTCTTGCAATTCAGGTGTTAAGCCGTTAATTGATTCTAAAAAGTACGCTTCGGCTTTTTCGTAATCTTTTTCTCTCATCATAAGTTTACCCATTAGGTATGCCGAAGTGGGCGTTGGTTTAAGTTTGTGTAATTGTTCGGTTGCAAGCAAAAACAGTTCGCTGTCGGTACAATTTTTTCTGTCTAACATAAAAGTTATTTTCTTTAAAGCAGTAGTATCATTCATTGCTTGGTCGAATTTTTTGCTATATATACTGATAAGGTGTTCGCAAGTTGCAAACGGCTCAAAAACACTTTCTATCAATGCCTTCATGTTTTTCCAATTGTCCAAGTCGGAGCTATTGTTTTTAGTGCATTCGGCAATATTAGTTTCGGCAATGTCGCTAAGTTGATCGTATGCGTTAAGTAGCGAGTCGGGTGGAAAAATGTTGCCGGCTACCATTGCGTTAACGTGCAAGAAGTAGTTGGAAGCGACGACAGGGTCAACATTAAGTTGTTCCAAATCAACCGATTTGCGAAGATATTCATAAACTTTCATAGTGTCGGTTGGACGAAGGTTCATAAGGTCTAATGCCTGACGACCTCTTATAAGTCCTTCGCGACTTCTGCTGTCGTGTCCGAAATGCTCAATACGTTTGTCGTACACCATCATAAGTGTGTCTATCCATGCGTTTCTGTCGTTAATATCAGTTGCTAAGCCAATTCTGTGAGTAACAATTCTAACTCCGTGAATATAGCTATTTTGGCTAGCTGCAGGACAGCCGGCTATAACTTTGCTCCAATACGGATATGCATCCTTATAATTGCCTTGTTTGTAAAATTCCGAATAAAGAGAAATGTTTTGTATACATTGTATACTGTCTTCTCCATATTTTTTTACGGTTTGGGCAGATAAATTTGAAATTGACGATAGTGCAGTTGCTAATATAACTGCCGCGATTGTCATTACTTTTATTTTTCTAATTTTCATGAGTACTATTTTTATTGATTTTCGTTATGTTTATTTTTCGAGTTTTTTTATCCGTTTAAAAATATTTTGGTTTAATAAACCATCTTTCTTGCAATGCAGCTCCTAAAGTAAATTTTACGTAGCTGTCTCTAATCAATCCGTTATTTTCTGTTCCTAATCCACCTGCTTCAATAGCAATATTGATTGTAGATTTCGTCTTCCTCATCGGTAAACCAACCCCAAAACTTATGCCAAATTTGTTAATTCTTTTATTGTTAACATAAAGGTAACCTAATTCGTAGTTGGCTCCAAATCGGTAGTATGTGCGGTCGAAGTACTTTCCTACATCAATTTTTGAAGGTCTGTATTGTGCACCTACCGAAAAATCGTAAGAGTTTTTTAGTAATTCGGGTTTATCTAAGAATACAAATTCCGACCATTTTTGATATAGTACGTTTGCAGTTACAAACCAACGTGTTGAACTTCCGAAAGCAAGACCTGCTCCAATATTTTGGGGTAATTTTATAAGTTTTTTCTGACTAACTGAGTAAAATACAGTATCGTGAATGTTTTCTAAAAAATTGTAAACCAAATGCTCGGATGATGATTTTATATCAACCGAAGGAGAGTATTTTACACCTAGTTGTACGTACTTATCGCGGTTCAGATTTAGTCGATATTGCAAACCGAATTCGGGGAAGAGTTTTGAAACTCCTATGCTGATATTGTCAGCCGTATTCATATATCCGACAGAGTCGGGAAAACTTATTGCTTTTGAGTTTTCAATTTTGCCGAAGTAGTAATTCAGGTTGAAACCTATAGATAAATTTTTAAAAAGTTTAAAACCGCTACCCAAATATGCTTGGCTAATTCCACCATCGCCGACGTAAACATGTTTTTCTTTACCTACATTTTCGGTAATTATCTGTTCTGTAATATTATATCCTATTCCTGAATACGGCAGTACTCCCAAACTGAATTTCCACCATTTTGTTACCGGAAAACCGAAGTTAATATTTGATATGGAACCCGACATATAACTTTTTGATTGAGTTTGATTTGACAACTTGCCTTTGCGTAAGTGAAATCCTGCGTCGATAACAAAGCTGTTGGAGTCGAATGCGGTATAACTTGCCGGATTAATATGGTTTATAAAGTACGGACTGCTTAAAGCAATAGGTGTTCCACCGGTAGCCATTGTTGCCTGATGTGTGTTTTTGTACAATGTGCCCATGCCATAAACGGAATACGGACTTGTAAATACTTGCGATTCTACTGTCGACGAAAACAATAGCATCAGCGACAGTAACAATATTGGGCTTATTATGTTTGTTTTAATTGATTTCAAGATTGTAATTGAGTATTATGTTAAGTCCTTCTAATATTATGTTTGGTGCGACAAAGGTTTTGAAATTAAGATTGTTGTCGAAAAATCTGTAATTTCCGCCCGATAGTATAATCTTAACGTCGTCGAACATTTCTCTGTAGCTTTTAATAGTGCCTTCAACTTCGCGTAAAATTCCGTTTAGCACTCCCGATGTAATTGAGTTGTATGTTGAGTTTCCAATAAGTTCGGTATTGCCAATATATTCGATAAACGGTAATTTGTCGGTAAAATAATGCAATGATTTATAACGCATTAAAATCCCGGGAGATATTGCTCCGCCAATGTATACGCCTTCGGCTGTAATAAAATCGTATTTTAGAGCCGTACCCGAATCGATGTTGAGCAGGTTGTTGCCCGGAAAGCGATGAGCCGCACCAACGGCAATGGCTCTACGGTCTAATCCTAATGTTTCGGGACTGCTATATTGAATTTTTATTGGTAAAGGTGTGTCGCTGTTGAAATTAACAACGTGATATTTATCGTTAAGGTATTTAGCAACTGCCTTTGGATAGTCTTTAACATACGAAACAATACAGGAAAACTCTTTGTCGTAGTTTTTACAAAACGATTTTATCTTTTCAAGATTAATATCTTCAAAAAGGTTGAAATCGGTAAGTATATTATTTTGGTACGCAGCTATTTTTGTATAGCTGTTTCCTATATCTATGACTATGTTTTTACTACTATCGGACATTATAAATTTATAATTGAGCAAAAGTACAAAAATAATAGAAAGAACGTAACTTAATATTGAAATATATGTTAAAGATTTCTGTAACTCAAGTCTGTTAGTGTTTTTAGTGTAGTTTGTTGGAAATAAGGTTAATAAATTCGGAGCGAGTTTTTTCTACCATAAATACTCCTGTAAAGTCGGAAGTTGTGGTTACCGAATTTTGTTTTTGAATGCCGCGCATACTCATGCACATGTGTTGTGCTTCAATTACTACGGCAACTCCAAGTGGGTCTAATGTTTTGTGAATAACTTCTTTAATTTGTCTTGTAAGTCGTTCTTGAACTTGTAATCGGCGAGCCAAAGCATCTACCACACGTGGAATTTTACTAAGTCCTACTATCTTTCCGTTAGGAATGTAGGCAACGTGAGCTTTTCCGAAAAAAGGCAGCATATGGTGTTCGCACAACGAGTATATCTCGATATCTTTAACTATAACCATTTGTTTGTAGTCTTCTTCAAAGAGTGCCGATTTTAAAATTGTTTCGGGGTCAAGTTCGTAGCCGTGAGTTAGAAATTTTATTGCTTTTGAAGTCCTTTCGGGTGTGAGCAACAAACCGTCTCTTTCGGGCTGTTCGCCTATTAATCGTATTATTTCTTTATAGTGGTACGATAGCTTTTCAATGGTCTCGGGGTCGTACAAGCCGTTGCTATCTATGCTGTTGTTTCTTATGTAGTTGTCCATTTTTATATTACAAATATCGAAATGATTTTTTACTGATTATTATCTGAAGGGAGTTTGCTTATTATCATCAACCAATATATTTCGTAAAACAGGTATATGAAGTAAACTATTAAAAAGTCAATTGCAAACGACTTAACTTGTTGCCTAACCGCCAGAGCGTATATTCCTATAAGCGACAGAATAACAAACGGCTTAAGCATAGTAAGTATTAAAAATTTTCTGATAAAGTGTTGATGAGATTTATTTTTCGATTTCCTTAGGCTTACAAGTATGTACAACGTAATTAAACACATAAGGGTGGGCATAACCCAAAATAATGAGTGTACAAAATACGGTGCAACAAAATATACAATGAGTCCTAAAATATATACTATTGCAGTAAATATTAATATGTTGATGTAAATATTGCTTTTAATTCTAGTCATTTTAACTTAAAAAATAATTTTCAAAAGTAATAATTTATTCAAAATAACCAATTTTAGTCTATTGGTAAACTCAATTTGCTACCTTAGTATTTTATTAAACAGGAATTTACAATAAATCTTTAACGCCAATGTATATGGCAGCTGCAACTGCAAAAAGAGTTAGGCTTACGGTAAATATCGGGAAGTTTATATTAAGCCACTTGTCTAATTTTATTCCTGCAAAGCATCCTATGCCAATAATAATTATCATTTGCAGTGCCAAACTTGAGTATTTTGCGTAATAAAAAAGGGGTCTTTTATTTTTACTGTCCTTTTGTTTCATTATCGGGCTCTTTTTTACTATTACCCATGCTGCATCTGCCGTTGAATATGGCTCCGTTTTCAATAGCGAGTTTGTTGGTAAAAATATCGCCTTCAATAACCGACGTCGAGCGCAAGTTTATAAGCTCTTCAATAGAAACGTTACCTTCTATAGTACCCAAAATTTCGGCATTTCTGCAATTCAAAGCACCTTTAATACTTCCACTAACTCCAACTATCACTTTGCCATTGGAGTTAATTTCTCCATTTATTTTTCCATCTATCCTAAGGTCGCCTTTGGTTCTTATTTCGCCTTCAATTACCGTATCTTTGCCAACAAGGTTCATCGACTGAAGCGTCCTATCTTCAGCTTCATTAGTATTAGTGTTTTTTCTGCTCATAGTTTTTATGGTTTGTAATATTTTTTAAAGAAGTTCATATAGCCGTTGTACTGCTTCTCTCGATAAAAAATAGGATAATTTTCCATTGATATAACTAATTTCAGGTTGTTGGTATTATTCAGCATTCCCATAACGTAGTCGTCTTGACCAATTGCGTGGTAGTAATCCATAGCAGCTTTGGAGTTTCTAAAACTTGTAACCGTAACCATATGATAACCACCATCTATAACTATTGAGTTTATTGTAAGGCTTGATTTGCTGAACGATTTGGTGTTAAAGTCGGATACTCTGTTTTTTAGAGCGTTAATATTTACGACATTTTCGTCGGCTATAATGATGTAGAAGTGAGTTTGCTCTAAATTGACCTTATAAATTTTTGGCACTGTGGTGTCGGCAGTTGAGCCGAATGCAGGTTGCAATAGGCTACCGCTTTGGGCAACGCTGGGTTGTGTGGTGCTTGATGTTTCGGGTGCAGTAGTTGCTGTTTGCGGTCCTTTGTGAATTTCCAATGTTTCTCTTGCCAATTGAGCAACAGGGTGAGTTGGATATTTTTTCACCAAGTTTTCAAACGATGCTATAAGCGAGTCTACAGACTGCAACTCGCCTTTTGCCACAGCATTAAGGTACATAAAACGCGGGGTTAGGTCAGGATTGTCGGAATTAACCAATCCTTGATTTGTGTATAGTTCTAATAGCTTATACTGCTTAGCTTCGTATGCTCTAAAGGCATCTTGATAAAGCAAATTCTCTTTATTCTTTTTAGCAAGAAGTTCTTTGTTGTAATCAGGATTTCTGATTATTTCGGCATAATCGGAGTCGGGATAATTTCTCAAAACCAAACTTCTGTACTTTCTTATTAGCTCGTCGTTTTTAGTTTCTATACCGATTAAGTACAGCTGATAGTATATTGTAAGCAGGTCTTCTTTTTCGGGAAAACGTTCTATGTAGTTTTCAAACGATGCTACCGAGTTGTCTATATCGTCCAAACCGTCTTTATATATATATCCTAAATTTATAGTAGCTTTAGCTATTTTATTGTTGGAGATTTCTAATTTTTCGGGCGTATTAGGCAGTTGAGCCAAATATGTTTCGGGATTAAGCGGATCGGTGGAAACCTGAGCGGTTTTGCCACGTTCCTTGCTTATCGAGTCGCCTTCTATGGGCTCACTACCAACGCCGATTTCGCTGTCAAACGAAACTAAAACGTCTTTATTTGTAAGTCGCCAATTATCTTCCAACTTTCGTCTTCCCCATTTGCGTGTAAATTCCGAAAAGCCCATACTTAGAGCCGAAGGATTGTAAAAATACCATGAGCTTCCGCTTTGTCCCGTAACATCAATGCCTGCGCGGTTGCCAAGGTCGGGAATGCTACGCATCATTTCGTTTTCAATTCTAATTCTTTCTTCTTCTTCCTGTCTGCGACGTTCATCTGCCTTGTATTTTTCTATAATTTTTGCAATAATTGCGTCTCTTTCTTTTTCGGGAAGTTTGGCAATTCTTTGCAAGCTGTCTTCGTGCTGAACAATTTTCAGATTTTCAACCAACTCGGTAAGCGTATGAGTTTTTACACTGATTTCCTTATAGTTTGGGTGCTCTTTTGGTAGCGATTGTAGGGCTGTATCGTAGTATAAAGCCGATTCGGTATAATTTTCTTTTGCAAAGTAAATGTCGGCAAGTTGTAATGCCGAAGCCGATTTTTGGTAATTGTTTTTAACGCTGGCAGCAACCGATTTTCGCAAATAGTCAATAATCAGAGAGTCGTGCGATTTATTTGTTATCGAAAGTTCGGCAAGTGCGTGATATATTTGGTCTCTATAGTCCTTGTTTTTCACATCTTTGAGCATCTTTTTAAGCTGTTTTTCCAAATTGGCAAAGTTTCCGGTAGATTTATCGAAAGACTGTGCCATATTGATGCGAGCATTAAAAATCATTTCGTAAGGTGCCGAACTTTTTACAACTTTTTGATAAAACTTTGTGGCTTCGGCGTATTTTTTTTCATTTTGAGCAATTTGTCCGCTAATGAAATTAAGTCGTGCCGCCATTTTACCCCTACGGTTGACTTGTAGAGCCTCTCTCAGATAAACTTTTGCCAAATCGTAGCTTTCGGTTTTCAAATAAAAATCGGCAAACACAAGGGGTATTTGTCTTTGTATTTTAAAGCGCTGCTTGCCTTTAAGCAATTCTGTTTCAATAAGATTAAGCTGCATTACGGTTTCATCGTATTTTTTTTGCTCAATAAAAACTTTTGCTTTCCATAATTGGGAAACAAATCCTGCTTCGCTATTCGGAAACTGAGTAATGATGTAATCTAAAGTTTTTAGCGTATTAGCGTAATCTTGCTTGTAAAATTGCGCTCTGGCTATCAGCAAATAGCAATCGTCTATCCATTTGTTGTACTCTTTGCCATCGAAGTAAAGCGAGTGTTTTGGAATTGCTTTTTGTCCTTTTTCAATGGCTCTCTCCATTTGCGGATATATTTTTCGAGCTGCATCGGCACTGCCGTAGTAATAAACAGGTAAAACCAAGTTGTAATTCTCCAAAATATTATCGTTCAGCACTTTTTTACCTTCTTTAAAGCTCTCTTCGCCGTTCCAATATACATTATAATGGGTGGTTAGGTTATGATATGCTCTTGTAAAAGTAGTGTTTTTTTTGGTCGAACAACCTGAAATAAATAGTGCTACTACAACAAGTAGGTATATGTTATGTAGTTTTTGTCTTTTCAAAAGTTGAAGTTTTTAATTACAAAATACGCTTGCAATAAATTATAGTTTACTCAATCTATTTAACTTTAATTTTGCAAAGATATTGTTTTTGTCGGAATATTTTAACAGATATTTTCATTAAAACTTTCGAGTATCTCAAAGCCGATTTCCAAATTCAAGTTTTTATTTTTGTTCAAATTTAATTCAATTGTATGCGAATTTAAAAATCAGTAGCTTTTTGTACTTTTGCAATTGATAATTAACAAAGATTTTGAGCATTTACAAAAATAACAATAAGGGAGTAGAAACAAAAGTCGGGTTTGGTAGCGTAAAAGACATGATAAACGGCTTTTGCAAAGGTGATATTGGCAAAAATTTAGTTGCCGAAATGCAATTTATTACTGACCCAACTGAGCTCAACAATTTACTTCAAACAACTTTTGAGATTAAATCCCTAATACAGCAAGGAAATTTTCCTTCTATGCAGGAATATTTTTCTTTAGATGAAACCTTAGATTTATTAGCGGTTGAAGGTACATATTTAGAGACTGAGCAATTAGTCGTTTTCAGAAACAACTATCAAATTTACACTGATTTTTTCTTGTATTTATCGAAAGTAGATGCAGAAAAGTTTCCGCTCATAACAAGTTTAAATTCCAACAATTATATTGATGAAGACATTATTCAGCTCATATCCGAAGTTATCAATGATTTTGGAGAAGTAAGAGACGATGCTTCCGAATTGTTGAGGGAAATACGTGCTGAGCTTTCAAAATCGAATCAGAAGATAGAAAATACAATGCAACGTTGCTTGAAGCAGTCGGTTAGCAGTGGAATATTGCCCTCGGATACCGAAATTGTCATCAGAAATGGTATATCGGTTATCCCAATAAAAAGTGCCAATAAGCGACAAATAAAAGGTTTGGTAATAGATGAGTCTTCCACGGGACAGACTTCCTATATTCAGCCTTTTGAAGTTATTGAAGCAATTAACAGGAAAAAGGAATTGGGACTTGCCGAAAGACGCGAAATTGTTAAAATTCTGATACAGCTGACAAGCAAGTTGCGACCGCATTTCAGACATTTTAAAGATTCTACGCACTTTTTAGGAAAATTAGATTTTGTAATTGCTAAGGCAAAGTTTTCAATAGACAATAATTGCAATTTGCCGCAGCTCACCGACCAACCTATCGTTGATTGGAAAAACGCCAAGCATCCCTTATTAAATATATCGCTAAAAAAACAAGGCAAAAAAATTGTGCCTTCTAGCATTAAAATCACATGCGATGATAGGATAATCGTGCTGTCGGGACCAAATGCCGGTGGCAAATCGGTTACACTTAAAACTTTGGGTTTGTTGCAATATATGTTGCAATGTGGAATTTTAATTCCTGTTGATGATGGCAGCGTAGCCGGAATTTTCGAACATATTTTTATTGATATTGGCGACCATCAATCTATTGAAAATGATTTGAGTACCTATTCAAGTCATTTGTTGCACATAAAACAACTGTTAGAGATAGCCAACGAAAAAACATTGTTTTTAATTGATGAGTTCGGCTCCGGAACCGACCCGCAATCTGGTGGGGCAATTGCCGAAGCGGTTTTGGAACAACTCAATTCGGTTAAAGCTAAGGGATTGGTTACAACTCACTATTCAAATCTGAAGAAAATGGCTTACGAACAAGATGGGTTTGTTAATGCTGCCATGCTTTTCGATATGCAATTAATAAAACCGCTGTACAAGCTCAACATAGGCAATGCAGGCAGCTCTTTTGCTTTTGAAATAGCCGCTTCTATTGATTTTCCGACAAACGTAATTGAAAAAGCGTCGGGTAAGGTTGGGTATTCTCATCTTAATTTTGAAAGAGAGTTGCAAAACTTAGATGCTGAGAAGGATAAAATTATTCAGCAAAAGAAACAAATCGCTGAAGCCGACAAAACTCTCAATCAACTTGTTGAAAAGTACGAAACGCAAATCAAAGAGCTTAACGATAGCAAGCAAGCCGAATTGAAAAAAGCTTACAAAGAAGCGCAAGACATTATTAATAATGCAAACAGAATAATTGAAAATACGGTTAAAAACATCAAGGAAACTAAGGCTAACAAAGAAAATATTAAAAAGCAACGCGAGATTGTAAAACAATTTAAAGATGAAGTTGCAGAAAAAAACAAAGAACTTTCTGACGTAAAGTTAAAATCAAAGTCAAAAAGCAAGAAAAAATCTGCTGATATAGTACCTATTATTGCAGGTGCAGAAGTTGTTGTGGGTAGCATGGTTAAACTTCCCGATTCAAATATGGTAGGCGAAGTTGTAAACATCAATCAAAATGAAGCTCTGATAGCTTTCGATAATCTTAAAATGAAAGCAAACATAAATCAGTTGCAGGTTGTGCATCCAAAATACAAGGGTACTACACAGCAACAAGGCGGTTCCGCAAGTTTGGGCACATTTTCCTTAAGTCAAAAATCTGAGCAATTTAAGTCGGGCATAGACATAAGGGGAAAAAATGCGCAAGAAGCTACCGATATTGTTGAAAAGTATTTGCAAGAAGCAAGTATGTTGCACGTGTACAGTGTGGAAATACTTCACGGCAAAGGCGATGGAATACTAAGGAATGTTATTCGCCAAATGTTGTTAAAAAATAAATTGGTAAAAAGTTTTGAAGAAGCACCTATAGAAATGGGTGGCAGCGGAATAACGATTGTTAATCTTTATTAAAAAATTAAAGTAAGGCGATATTTTTTCTGTCCTTGTAAGGAAGCTTAGCCATTACGCAATTGTACGATTGCTTAATCCACAAAAGTAAAGTTTCGTCGTCAATGCTGCCATCAATTTTTACAGTATTCCAATGTTTTTTGTTCAAATGAAATCCTGGGGAAACGGCTTCGTACATTTCTCGCTGATTTACAATAAGTTCAGGAGTGTTTTTTATTGATATGGCAAATTCTTTTTCTAAATCTGTTAATAAAAATATTTTGTTAAAAATTTTAAAAACCAAAACTTCGTCATCAAAAGGAAAGCCTTCTGTAACGTGGGGTAGGGAAAGACAAAAATCTCTAAGTTCTTCAATATTCATAAAAAAAACATTTCTTGTTTGATGATTTATAAAAAATTGCTATTATTGTAAATTAATTTGAAAAATAACTGACCAAAAATATAAATAATTTAAAAACAAAAACTATGGCAACAAATTCAAAATCAGTAGATTTAAAAAGAAGAATGCAAGCTGCCTTAAAGGGCGGTGGAACTAAGGCTATTGAAAAACAAAAAGCTACAGGAAAGCTAACTGCCAGAGAACGTATTCAGGCGTTATTAGACCCCAAATCATTTTACGAATATGATTTATTTGTAAGCCACGCTTCAACCGACTTCGACATGAGCGACAAATATTTGCCAGGCGACGGTGTAATTACAGGAACAGGAACCATAAACGGTTTTCCGGTTTGTATTTTTGCACAAGACTTTACTGTTGCCGGCGGCTCTCTTGGTTTTGCTCACGCAAAAAAGATAACCAAAATTATGGATCACGCCATGAAACTTAAAGTACCTTTAATTGGTATTAACGATTCGGGTGGAGCGCGTATTCAAGAGGGCGTTAACTCACTTGCAGGTTACGGCGAAATTTTTTATCGCAATACGCAAGCATCGGGAGTTATACCACAAATTTCGGTAATTTTAGGACCTTGTGCAGGCGGCGCTGTGTACAGCCCGGCTCTTACCGATTTTGTTTTTGTGGTTGATAAAATTTCAAAAATGTTTATCACGGGACCCGAAGTTATTAAAACAGTATTGGGCGAAGAAATTTCAATGGAAGAATTAGGCGGAGCCAGAGTGCAAGCGGAAACTACAGGTAACGCTCACTTCTTTGCAGAAAACGAATTTCAATGTTTTGAGCAGATAAAAAAATTATTCAGCTATATTCCGTGGAATAACACTAAAAAAGCTGATGTTTTTCCTAAAAAAGCACCCAGAACAAAACATTTTGACCTTTCTAAAATTTTCCCAAATAATCCACGTCAGCCCTACGATGTTAAAGATATCATTAGAGCCATAAGCGACGATTCAGAATTTTTAGAAGTTCACGAACATTTTGCAGCAAATATAGTTGTTGGATTTGGCAGAATTAACGGTATGACAGTTGGTTTTGTAGCCAATCAGCCACTTGTGCTTGCAGGCGTTCTCGACGTTGATTCCAGCGATAAAGCAGGACGTTTTATTCGCTACTGCGATGCATTTAATATTCCTTTGGTTACTTTCGTAGATTTACCTGGTTATCTTCCTGGCGTCGACCAAGAGCATGCCGGCGTTATCCGTCACGGGGCAAAAATTTTGTACGCGTACAGCGAGGCAACAGTGCCAAAAATCACTATCATCACACGTAAAGCATATGGTGGTGGTTATATTGCTATGTGTTCTAGCCACTTGCGTGCAGATTTCGTATTTGCGTGGCCCTCAGCTGAAATTGCGGTTATGGGACCCGAAGGAGCAGCTAATATTATTTTCAGAAATGAAATTAGAGAAGCGGAAAATCCCGAAGAAGTTAGAAAAGAAAAGATTAAAGAATATAAAGAAAAATTTGCTAATCCATACGTGGCTGCTGCATACGGTTATGTTGATGCAGTTATAAACCCTGAGGAAACAAGAGAAATGATTATACATGCTTTAGATATTTCGAAAGATAAAAAGGTTGAGACTCCTGCTAAAAAGCACGGCATTCCGCCATTTTAGTATTTCAGTTTTTGTGATTTTATTTTTATTAACTGTAATTTTAAAATTTGAAATATGGAAAAAGATAATACTAAAATAAATAAGGACACTAGCGCTAAAGAACAGCCGACAAAGGGTAGAGAACCTGTAAAGGCTAAGACGACTGCAAAAGCCAAAGAGCCGGCTAAGACTGTTAAAACTGAAGCAACAGCTAAAACGGTAAAAGCAAGTGCAAAAGTTGAAAAGGCAGTTCCGGTGGCTAAAGAAAAAGAGCCTGTTAAAAAAACTGTTGAGCCTGTCGTAGCAGCAAAACCGGCTGAAAAAGTCGAAAAATCCGAAGAGCCAAGCTACAAAACACTTCTGATAGGTGATGTTAGATACAGAACGCTTTTTACCAATAAGTTTTTAAACCGCAAAAAATATGTTGCAAAAGACCCAAACGAGGTTTTTTCTAACATTCCCGGAACGGTTAAAAATGTTTATGTAAAAAAGGGTCAAAGAATTAAAAAAGGCGATCCGGTTGTAGACATGGAAGCAATGAAGATGGTAAACACAATTTTCTCACCCGACAATGGTAAGATTAAAGAAATTTGTGTCAAAGTGAACGAAAAAGTTCCTAAAAACGCCAAGCTGTTCTCTATTGAGTGATGGGTGATGGGTGGCGGGTGTTGGGTGGCGAGTCTCTTCACTCATCACCCTTCACTCACTTGATTTTTGCTTCTAATTTTTTGATTAGATTTATCAGTTGTTTTCTGGTTACCACAATTAATTCTAAAATGTCATCTATCGATCGTATATATTTTTGTCTATAAGCTATGTATATTTGAGTTTCTAATTCAGCTATGGAACCAAGGGAGACATAACAAAACTGAATATATTCTTTTGTGTTCTTTCTATTAAACCCTTCTGCAATATTAGATGGAATAGAAACAGCACATCTTCTTATTTGAGATGTTAGAGAGAAAAGTTCATCCTTAGGGAACTGTTTAGTTAATACATATATTTTATCAACTAAATCCATTGCGTTGTTCCAAACATCCATGTCTTTAAATGAAAGTATCATAATTTTGTTTTTTATTCGGTGGTCTGTGATTTTTAGTGGCAAGTCTCTGCACTCATCACTCATCACTCATCACTCATCACCAACCACCATTATTAATTGTTCAATATAAGCATATAACTCATCTATCCCAATATTTTTATTGGCTGATGTTACAAAAATAGGAGGAAGGGATTCCCAGTCTTCCAAAAGTTTTTTCTTATACTCCGATAGGTTGTTTTCGTATATTTTTTTGGAAAGTTTGTCGCGTTTAGTGAAAACTATACAAAACGGTATGCCGTTTTTGCCAAGCCAGTCGATAAATTGCAGGTCAACGTCAAGTGGCAAATGTCTTAAATCAATGAGCAAAAACAAGCATAAAAGGTTATTCCTTTTGATTAAATAATTTTTTATTACGTTTTCCCAATCTTTACGTTTGCTTTTTGCAACCTTAGCATAGCCGTAGCCAGGCAAATCTACTAAATGCCAACTCTCATTTATTAAAAAGAAGTTTAGATGTTGAGTTTTGCCTGGGGTCGACGATGTTTTGGCTAAGCCTTTTATTCCGGTAAGTTGATTTATCAACGAAGATTTGCCCACATTCGACCTGCCGAAAAATGCAAATTCCGGTATATTGGCTGTTGGGCAGGTTTTTAAACTAACCGCCGACTTAACAAATGTTGCGCTGGTAATACTCACTTTTTTATTTATTCTTGTTTACAACAAGGTCAATGTATCTTTCTTTTTTCTCTTCCTTTACATCATCTATTAACATCAATATTCCCGACTCTTCAACATCGCCAAATTCCTTGTTTAAAGATGTTCCGAAAAACAACATAGTATCCGACAAATTCATATAGGCATTGACAAGTGGCGGTATGTGAGTTTCTTGTTTTCTGACTTCTTTGTTTAAAATTTTATAGTCGTCGTCGTAATTATCGGCATTGAATATTTTTTCGTATTCGGAAGCATCGCCGAAATATGTCAAAGGTTCGTGCGGAACAACTAACTTTTCTTTGTCGCCAAAGTGTTTGTTCAAGAAAAACAGTATAAGGTCTCTGGCGTATTTATCGTACGATAAGTACATAGTAATTTTGCCGAAAAAGTATTTTATTTCAGGTTTCGAGAAAACCAAAGCACCCAATCCGTCCCAAATATTATCCAACGCAAATATACCTTTACGTGGATTATTTTGTGGCTGATAATCAGGCTGAACAAACGACCTGCCCAACTCAATTGTGTAGGGTAAATAATTAGCAATAAATTCCTTTGAAAAATCGAAAAGATGAGCCGTAGGAGTTGAAACATTTCCGGCTTCGTTAATTTCAAGTTCGTGTCCTTCAATGTATCTGTAGCCACCAATAATTTCTTTTTCGGTAGGATCCCACACAATTAGTTGTTTGAACGGATTTTTTGGCGATAAATCAAACTCATCTAAGTCTATTTCTTTTCCTGTACCACCACCGGCATCTCTAAACGTTACTTCTCTAAGTCTGCCTATCTCTTTAAGGGTATTAGGAGCATTGTGGCAATCTATCACATGAACTTGTCTGTTAGCTTTAAAAGTTCTACATAGCAATGTAGATTCTGTAAGTTCTTTTTCAATAAGTGATTTTTCTATCGGAGGAATTATTTCTTTCATTGTCGTATTGTTTATCGTTATGTGGTAAATTTCCAATGCAAATTACGGTATAAATTTACCATCGGGGTTATTTTTTAAGCTATATACAAATTCTTTTACCTTTTGAGCCCATTCATTATCATTGTACCTGTTATCAAATGTAGTGTACGGTATTGGCGAGCCAAAAGTAATTGAAAAATGCTTACCTTTTTGTTTATACATTTCGTCGGGCAAATATATCATTTCAATATTAGCTTTAATACCTAATTTCTTTCTCATCGAAGCTATATTGTAAAACTTTTTGGAATTAACCGCATCTATGTAGCAAGGGATAACATCTCGCTTGTGGGTAACGGCTTTTTTAATAAAAGTTTTCTTCCATTGCAAGTCGCAAATAATCTTATTTTGTTTTCTTGAGCATATGCCGGCAGGGAAGTACAAAATAGTTTTGTCGGAAGCAAAAGTGTCTTCTATGCTTTTTATGTTGTCTTTGTTGCTTCCGTGCTTGTTTATGGGAATAAACAACTCGCTAAGGTTATCTAAATTCATAAGCAAGTCGTTGACCGGAAAAACAATGTTTTTGTTTTTTTTGCCGACAACCCATAGCAAGGCTATGCCATCTAAGCCGCCCAAAGGGTGATTGCCGGCTATAATGTAGCGTTCGTTGGCTTTTATATTGTCAATTCCGTAATAATCAACCTCAGCTCCAAATTCGGTAATTATGGCATTCACAAAGTCGTGACCATGCAAATGCTTATTTCGCGATATAAAATCGTTTATTTCGTCCTGATGTATTATTTTTTTCAACCTATTGACTACAAATTTTGGTAGCCATTTGTGCAAAGTAGGCGATTTAGATAGTATAACTTCGTCAACATCAATAAGTTTAGACTCGTTTTGTGTTTTTATTTCATTATCTATTGCCATGGTTAAACTTTTTTGCAAAGTTAAATAAAAATTATATAAGTAAATTTTGTGTAATTAATTTCAAAATTAAAAGATGAAAAATTCCACTTTGTTTTATGTAATCTTTATCAAAATATCATTTTAATATTATATATAAATTAAAAAATACCACTTTTCATTAATTTCGATAAAAATCTGTGTTAAACACCTGTATTTACACCATAAAATCGCATAAAAAATCCCAAATTAGAGAATTTCTCTAATAATTATGGGAAAATGTTTTTCGTTGCAATAGCTGATTTGATAAGGGCTCACTGCGTTGTTAATAAAAAAATAGTGTAGAAAAGTGTAAATTTGTGGGATATTGTTGTAATTTTACC